>DATFZA010000238.1:0-3342 GCA_035314765.1 Bryobacteraceae bacterium | reverse complement strand
TGAAAGATCGCGTTGCCACGATCACCCTCAACCGGCCCGACAAGCTGAATGCCTGGACGGCGGTGATGGATGAGGAAGTACGCGCTTCGCTGCACCAAGCCGAGCAGGACGGCGAGGTTCGCGTGATTGTTCTCACCGGCGCCGGACGCGGCTTCTGCGCGGGAGCCGACATGGCGCTGCTCGGAAACATCGTCGAGCATGGCGTTGGAGGCCAGGCGCAGCAGGTCTTGCGGAGCCAGGGAAACGGAGCGGCGAAAACCGGTGTGCGGCCGGACTTTCAGAGAAAATATTCATATTTCCCGTCTATCCAGAAACCGGTGATCGGGGCGATCAACGGGCCGGCGGTCGGCCTGGGATTTATTCTGGCCATGTACTGCGATCTGCGCTTTGCCTCCGATGCCGCTAAGTTCGGCACCGCGTTTGCGCGGCGCGGACTGATCGCCGAGTACGGCTTGGCCTGGCTGCTGCCGCGCATCGTCGGCCATGCCCACGCGCTCGACCTGCTGCTCAGCGCCCGCATTATCGACGCTCAGGAAGCTTCGCGCATGGGCGTCGTTAATCGGGTTTTCCCGCAGGAGCAATTCCTTCAGAGTGTGAACGCGTATGCGCAGGACCTGGCCAACGGCGTGAGTCCGCGCTCACTGCGTATCATCAAGAACCAGGTCTACAACGGACTTTTCCAGACGCTCGATGAGGCGCTGGCCAGCGCCACGGAAGAGATGGTGCAGAGTTTGCAATGCGAGGATTTTAAGGAAGGCGTAGCCCATTTTGTGGAGAAGCGCGCTCCCGCATTCACCGGCCGATAAAAGAGAACAAGAGGAACGCTATGTATTTTGAATATTCGGACAAAGTCAAAGGGCTCCAGAAGCGCTTGCAGGAGTTCATGGATGAATACATCTATCCCAACGAGCACCGCTATAACGCGGAGCACGACAGCAAAACCGACCGCTGGCAGCCCTCCCGTGTCATTGAGGAATTGAAACCGAAGGCGCGCGCAGCCGGGTTGTGGAATCTTTTTCTGCCGGAGAGTTCGCATGGGGCCGGGCTCACCAACCTGGAATACGCGCCGCTGTGCGAAATCATGGGGCGGTCGCAGATGGCGCCGGAAGTCTTCAATTGTTCGGCGCCCGACACCGGCAATATGGAGGTGCTGGCGCGCTATGGCAGCAAGGCCAATCAGGACCAGTGGCTGGTTCCGCTACTAGCGGGCGAGATCCGCTCGTGCTTTTCGATGACTGAGCCGGCGGTTGCGTCGTCCGATGCCACCAACATTGAATCGAGCATCGTGCGCCAGGGCGACGAGTATGTGATCAACGGACGCAAGTGGTGGTCCTCCGGCGCCGGCGACCCGCGCTGCAAAATTGCCATCTTCATGGGCAAAACCGACCCGGCCGCGCCAAAACATAAACAACAGTCCATGATCCTGGTGCCGTTGGACACTCCCGGCGTAAAGATTGAACGCATGACCACCGTGTTCGGCTACGATCACGCGCCGCATGGGCATGGAGAAATCTCCTACACCAATGTGCGCGTGCCGGTATCGAACCTGCTGCTGGGCGAGGGCCGCGGATTTGAGATCGCGCAAGGGCGTCTGGGTCCGGGCCGCATCCATCATTGCATGCGCACCATCGGCGTGGCGGAGCGGGCGCTCGAGACCATGTGCAAACGCGTGCAAGATCGCGTGGCCTTCGGCAAGAAGCTTTCCGAGCAGGGCACCATCCGCGCCGACATCGCCGAATCGCGCATGGAATTGGAGCAGGCGCGCCTGCTCGTTCTAAAAGCCGCCTACATGATGGATACGGTGGGCAATAAAGAAGCCAAGACCGAGATTGCCATGATCAAGGTGATCGTGCCCAATATCGGGTTGAAGATTGTCGACCGGGCGATTCAAGCGCACGGCGCGGCCGGCGTCTGTCAGGACACGTTTCTCGCGGCAGCTTGGGCGGGACTGCGAACCTTGCGGCTGGCCGACGGTCCGGATGAAGTGCACCGCGAATCGATCGCCAAGCTGGAGCTGTCCAAGTACAAGACGGCCTCCCCGCAAGCCAAGCATGAGGAACCGGTCTTGACTGCCGCCAAGTGAGCACGCTCGTCCTGGTGCGGCACGGGCAAGCCCGGCCGTTTGAGAAGCACAGCGACCAGTTATCGGAAACCGGCAAACAGCAATCGGTTCTGTTGGGCGAGTATTGGCGCCAGCGCGGGATAAAGTTTGACGAAGTGTACTGCGGCAGCATGCAGCGGCACATTCAGACGGCCGAGCTGGCGCAAATCGGCCCCTTCGAAAGTCTGCCGGCGTTCAACGAGTACGACGCGGATGGCATTCTGCGTGCCAGTCCTTCCTATAAACCAACGCAAGACCGCCGCGAATTTCAATTGATGTTCGAGGCGATCATGCGGGAGTGGATTGCGGGGATGCTGCCCGGCGTCGAGTCCTGGCAGGAATTTCGCCAGCGAGTGACGGCGGGCTTGCGCGGCATCCTCCGCGCCGACAAGCCCAGCCGGAGAGTGGTCGTGTTTACTTCCGGCGGGCCCATCGGGATCGCCGTGCAGACAGCGTTGCAAGCGCCCGAAGCGATGGCGATTGAAATAAACTGGCGCGTGCGGAACTGCTCATTGACTGAATTCTTGTTTACGCGGGAGCGCGTTTCGCTCGACGTGTTTAACGCGACACCGCATTTGGAAGAGGTCACGTTCCGGTAGACGTCCTACGCCACGCTGGCTCCCGATCGTCGAGCATGCGTCAAAAAACCTAGTTTGCAATTGCCCTAGTTTGCAATTGCCCTAGTTTGCAATTGCCATCGTTACGCTCGGGCTCACTACGAACTGCGCAACTGTGGGGTGAAGGGTAGATCCGGCTACCGCGCTTAACGTCACAGGTACTTGATCGCCCGTCGCCACGCCGCTGGGCACGGTCGCTTGTACGAGGTAAATTCCCACAAGTTGTGGGGCCAGCCCGCTGAACTGGATGGCTGCCGCTCGTCCGCCAATTGAAAGCGAAACAGGCGCCGCCACAGTGGACGTAGCGGTTCCCTGATCTCCGGCGGTAACCATCGGTTGTAATTCGCCAAGGCCGGTACACCAGATCGTGATGCTGTCGCCTGGCTTGGCCGCATTGCCCGGACCAATCACGTTTCCCTTCACGTCCAGGATCATGCCCTGGCTGCCGTCGGTCGTGAAAATCGCGGGGTTCTGGGCAGCAAGGTTTACCTGCACGGGTAAAGAATATGCATTGGCGCGCAGCACCAAGACTTGTTGTTGCGCGTTCACGGGAATTCCGTAGGGGATAATTGCCGTGACTTTGCTGGCATCCACTGTAGCGATAGGCATCAGGTTGTCGCCCAT
>DATFZA010000237.1:0-5746 GCA_035314765.1 Bryobacteraceae bacterium | reverse complement strand
ACGCGCGCCGGCTTCCGTTCCAACTGGTGCTGTGGTCGGTGCAGAATCAATGCCACGTCCTGCTCGAGACCCGCTATCGCGGGATGTGCGAGCGCGCCGTGGCGGGAGAAGAAGACGCTCAGCTCTGGACCGAACAATTCGAGCAACTCGCCGACCTGCTGTCACTGCGCGTGCCTGTACAAACATGAACGTTCCTGTCGCCACCTATCGGGTCCAGCTCAATAAGGATTTTCAGTTCAAAGACGCCCGCGCTCTGGTGCCTTATCTGAGCGCTTTGGGCATCACGCACCTTTACGCCTCGCCGATCTTTCAGGCCCGCAAGGGAAGCATGCACGGTTATGACATCACCGATCCCACCAGGCTCAATCCGGAACTGGGCAGCGAGGCGGAATTCGATGCTCTGGTGGCGGCTCTCGCTGAGCGCGGTATGGCGCTGCTCCTCGATATCGTCCCCAACCACATGGCGGCCAGCCCCGAGAATCCCTGGTGGATGGATGTCCTCGAGAACGGACCGGCTTCCGTCTACTCCGGCTACTTCGATATCGAATGGGGCCATCGCACCCCTGCCGTGCAACAAAAGATCACTTTGCCGATTCTGGGCGAGCCTTATGGAAGCGCGCTGGAGGACCAGAAATTGCAACTGGTGTGTGAGGAAGGCGGTCTGCGCATCGCCTACTACGATACCCGGCTGGCGGTGGATCCGAGTTCTTACCACGAGGTGCTTTCCTTTCAATTGCCGGAATTGCTAGCGCATTTGGAAGGCGAACCCCTGGACGAGTATGGACGGCTGCTCGAAAAGACCGAACGCCTTCCTCCGCGTACATCGCCGGAATGGGAGGCCATCGAAGCGCGTCATGGCGGGGTACCCGAAATTAAACAGGAATTGTGGAAGGTATACACCCGTTACCAGAAGGTGCGCGAGTTCATCGACGGCAATCTGCGCTCATTCAACGGCGAAAAAGGCGATCCTTCGAGCTTCGATCGGCTCGATGCCCTCCTAGGCCGGCAAGCGTACGAATTGTCGTTCTGGCGGGTCGCGCGCGAGAAGATCAATTACCGCCGATTCTTCGACGTCACCGAGTTGATCGGCATCCGCGCGCAGGATCCGGCTGTGTTTGAAGGGACTCATGCCCTGGTGCTGCAATTATTGCGGGATCGCAAAATCGACTCCTTGCGCGTGGATCATATAGATGGCTTGTACGATCCACTGGCGTACGTAGCGCGCTTGCATGCGCGCGCCGCCGCGGAAGCCAAGGCTCCCGTCTACATCGTCGTCGAAAAGATATTGTCCGGTCTCCAGGAACAATTGCCGGGTGAGTGGCCGGTTGACGGAACCACCGGCTACGATTTTTTGGGCCTCACCAACAATCTCTTTGTCTCTCCGGAGGGGCTGGCTCGTCTGGACGATGTTTACGCCCGCTACACAGAATCCAAAACCAATTTTCATGAAATTGCTTATTCGCAGAAGAAGCGGATGCTGGAACTGCTGTTTGCCGGTGAGATTCATGGCCTCGCGATTCGTCTCGCCCTGCTCGGCGCCAATGACCGCCATGCGCGCGATCTCAGTCCTTCCCAGTTGGAACAAGCGCTCATCGAAGTCACCGCCAGCTTGCCCGTTTATCGTACGTACACGCGCGATTTCCACGTCGGCACGGAAGACCGCGCGCGTATTGAAGATGCGCTTGCCACCGCCCGCTCGCGGAATCCCAAGATCGCCACCGCGTGTTTCGACTATCTCGAGCGGGTGCTGCTGCTCGAGCGCCCGGAACGGGAAGAAGACCTGCGGTTTGTCATGCGCTGGCAACAGCTCACCGGCCCGGTGATGGCGAAAGGCGTGGAAGACACTACGCTTTACCGTTATCACCGCCTCATCTCGATGAACGAGGTGGGCGGTAACCCCGCGCCCACCGCTCCCGACGAGTATCATGCCTTTCTCGCTCATCGCCGGAAACATTGGCCCGATACGCTGAACGCCACTTCCACCCACGACACCAAACGCAGCGAAGACGTGCGGGCGCGCATCAATCTCTTGTCCGAGATGCCGGAGCAATGGGAGCGCAATGTTCAACGCTGGACCCGCTGGAACCGCAGCCACAAGACCGGCTCTGCTCCCGATGCGAACGACGAATATTTGCTCTACCAGACCCTCGTGGGCGCATGGCCGCTGAGCGCTGAAGAAGAGCCGGAGTTCTGCATTCGCATGAAAGCGTACATGCGCAAGGCCATCCGCGAAGGCAAGCGCAATTCCAGTTGGCTCGAGCAAAATCATGCCTATGAGGATGCCGTGGACCGGTTCATCGGCGCGATTCTGGCCGAAGAAGCCAGCGGCAACTTCCTCGCGCCTTTCCGCAAGTTCCAGACCCGGATTGCGTTCTACGGCGCAGTCAACTCACTGGCGCAAACTTTGCTCAAGCTGAGCAGCCCAGGCGTGCCGGACTTCTATCAAGGCACAACCACCTGGGATTTCAGCCTGGTCGATCCGGACAATCGCCGCTCTCCCGTTGTTCCCTCCGAATACATCTTGGCAAGCGAACCCACGCGGCTGCTCGAGAACTGGCGGGATGGGCAGGTGAAGTCTTTCTTGATCCACAAAGCTCTGCGGTTCAGGCGCGAGCACGCGGATCTCTTCCGCCGTGGCGATTACGTACCGCTCGCAGGTGCCGGCCGCGCCGCCGGCCATACGCTGAGTTTTGCGCGGGTTCACCGCGGCGAAGCCGCTGTGATTGTGGTTCCGCGCCTGGTGCTGGGATTTTCCGAACTCGAAAAATGGCCCGTAGGCGGCCGTGTCTGGAAGGACTCGTCAATTGCGCTTCCGCCCGAGTTGGCCGGTTCCTGGGTCAACGTGTTGACCGGCGAGACGGTGAAAGGCGGCGCAGCTCTCCCGGTCGCGGATGTTCTACGAAAGTTTCCAGTCGGCCTGCTCGCACGGTTGCACAGGGTCTAATCCGTGCCCGGAGTTTTCTACATTTTCAGTGCAGACTAAAGTCCGTGCCACGAAGTGTTAGTGTTAATGACTCCGTGATCAAGCGGGGCTGGACATGGGCTGGACATGATTTCAGAGATGTATCAACTCCAGAGCACAGACTAAAGTCTGTGCCACTCTGCCAGTCTCGTGGCACAGGCTTTAGCCTGTGCTGGTGTCAAATGCGCTTGAATATCGAAATAATTCGGCCCTCGATACAAGACTTGCACGGACTGGGTTGGACTCGATGTAACGAATGATACGATTCCGCTCGTCGGAAGACCTCACCCACCGGTCAAACGACTTGTCCTGCCAGAACGGCTGCCCCCTTCTGAGAAGCAACTCGTTGGCGCGCCTTGCGGAAACTCCTTTGATAAATTGCGTGATCTTCGGCCCGGGAGCTCTCGGGTCGATCAGGAGATGGACGTGATTCGGCATCACTACAAATGCGGCCAACTGATAAAGTTCTCGGGCTGACTCACCATGTCGAATCGTCTCGGTAACGCATTCGGCGATTTGCGGCCGTTTTAACCAGGACGGACCCTGGGTCGTCCGATCAAGTTCGCGGTCGGCTGCCACGAAGTCATGTCCGTCGGAGCCATATCTTAAGGGAAGGGTTCCGTACAACCGGAACGTAATGAACAGCGCTACTCCGTCAGGCTGGATGTGTGGCAGGTGACGGCGGTATTCCACGCGATGCTAGAGGTTGGACCTTGCGTAGATTCTCACGGTTAGCTGCACAGACTAAAATCCGTGCCACCTCAGTTCACAGCGCGCTTCAGAAAGCTCTCCACCTTCGCCTTCACTGTCCGCCGGTCCAGCCCCACCACACGAGCCGTCTCTTCATAGGAGCCGGTCTTCTGATAAACCAGGCTGGCATAGTAACCAATGAGTTCGTCCATGGTCAATTCGCCGCGGCGAAAACGATCGTAGAAATGATCCTCGGTCCACTCGACTACGTTGTTCATCGGCTGATACGACCGGCGAATGATCACGTTGCGGACGCATTGTTCCAGTTCACGATAGTTGCCCGGCCAGCCGTAGCCTGGCGGAAGATGCTCATCGATCCAGCTCTTGACCTCCGGAAAACAGCGCTCCGCCTCATCCTTCACCGCCCGCTTCACCATAAACAGGACCAGGTCGTCCAGCACCTCCGGGGAGTCTTCGATCTGCTGGCGCAGCGACGGCGTGCGAATCAGATCGGCGCACAAACGGTAATAAAGATCTTCCCGAAAGCGGCCCCCGCGGATCTCCGCCCGCAAATCGCGGTTCGTCGCGGCCATCAGCTTGCCATGGAACACGCGCTCCTTGGTATCGCCGACAGCGGAAAATTTGCGCGTCTCGATGACGCGCAGCAGTTTCACTTGCACCGAAAGCTGCATCTCGCCCACCTCGTCCAAAAATACGGAACCCGCCGGCGGACACACGTCCAGCCATCCCTGCCGGTCTTTAATGGCGCCCGTAAACGATCCGCGCAAGTGTCCGAACAGCTCCGACTCGATCAGCTCGGAGGGGAGTGCCGCCACATTGATAGGAATGAACGATTCGTGCGCCGGTTCGTCAAAGCGAAGCCGTGCCGCATCGAACCTCAGGTACCGCGAACCGGCAATCGCGCGCGCCACCAGTTCTTTCCCGGTTCCCGATTCTCCGGTAATCAGCGTGGGGAAGTCCGGCATGCGTGAATACAAGATGCGCCGGTAGCGCCGCAAATCATAGCTGAAGACTGACTGCCATACCGAGGCTCGCAGCCGCGCGGCCGGCATGGAGTTGCCGATGATGTGATCGAAGATCAGATGAAAAGCGCGTTGGATCTGCCGGAAACAGGCGAACACGTGTTCGGGCTCGCGCGCCGTGGCAAAGCGCTCCGGGCCGTCGGCGAAATAGCGGCTCAAGTCCGCCGCGAAGCGCTCGTAGAAACGCCAATCGGAGGTCGCATTGACGAACTCCCGGTAGTAACGCTGGTAGAGCAGGTGATGAACACACTCTTCATAAAGCACCAGGTCTTCGGCCGTAACCTCGGGCTTCTCCGTCAGCCGGAGGCGCAACTTCTCGATCAGCGGCTCGAGACGAGCATGCAGGCGCGCCACGTTCGGGCTGTTGGCGTCCGGTTCTTCCACTGAGGCGCTCCACACGGCTTCGCTGGCCACATAGTCCCGGCCAAGCGCGCTTTGCTCATACTCTGTCCGCTCGGGTAAAAATGGGTTACAGTAGGCAAGTTTCGAGACTGCGGAGAGAAAGCGGCGCTCCTGTGGGAGAATAAAGCTCATGTGCATGAATTGTACCAACCTGTACGCAAAATGCGCCGATGGCTTAGGTACTCATGGTGAAGCTCGCCGCTAAGTTAATGAGATTCCGGCAACTGACGAATATATGATGAATGGACAGCGTCTTGCCCTTAACTAGAGCATGAAGAACGAAACTGGCTACCGCCGATTGCTCGGGAACAGCCGCTTCCAGGCTTTCCTTTGGACGCAATTTCTGGCCGCATTCAACGACAACGTTTATAAGATGATCGTCTCCGTCTTCGCACTGGAGGCGGCGGCCGGTGGCGCCGAGAGCAGCCGTTACTTGGCGATCGCGGGGGTGGTGTTCGTTCTGCCGTTTCTGCTCTTCGCTGGTCACGCCGGGCAAATCGCGGACCGCTTCTCCAAAACGCGGGTGCTCCAATCCACCAAAGCGTTTGAGATCGTCATCATGACGCTGGGCATCTTCGCGCTGCTCGCCGGCCGCATTGAAGGCTTGCTGGTAGTGCTGTTCTTGTTAGCCACACAAGCGAACTTCTTC
>DATFZA010000236.1:0-4848 GCA_035314765.1 Bryobacteraceae bacterium | reverse complement strand
ACAAGCAGCTATTGCTGGCCATTGGATTGAACCTCGCCGTCTGCTCCGCGCAATCGCAGACCGATCGGATCCACAATGATTGGGCCTATCTGGCCAAGTATCGCGAGGCGAATGCAGCGCTCGCTCCGCCCGCGCCCGCCGGCACGCGCGTCGTCTTCATGGGAGATTCCATCACCGAAAACTGGGCACGGATGGACGAAAAATTCTTCGAGACCAACTCCTATATTGGCCGCGGTATCAGCGGGCAAACCACTCCTCAGATGCTGGTCCGCTTTCGCGCGGACGTGATCGATCTCCAGCCGAGAGTGGTGCTCATTCTGGCCGGCACCAACGACATCGCCGGCAATACGGGCCCGTCCACCTTGGAAATGATCGAAGCGAATCTCATGTCCATGTCGGAGCTGGCGCGGGCCAACAACATCCGGATAATTCTCGCGTCGGTCCTGCCGGTCTACGACTATGCCTGGAAACCGGGATTGCAACCCGCCCCGAAAATTTCCGCGCTCAATAATTGGATCAAGGAATACGCCGGCTCTACAGGCGCGACTTACTTGGACTTCTATACTCCGATGGCCGACGAGCGGGGTGGTATGAAAGCGGAACTCAGTGGCGATGGCGTTCATCCCAACTCGGCCGGGTATGCCATCATGGATCCCCTTGCGGTAAAGGCGATTGCAGAGGCTTTGCGAAAATGATCATCGTCACCGGCAGCATCGTCGCGCGGCCCGATACTTTCGATCAAGTGCTGGCGCTTTCGCTCGAGCACGTACACCGTTCCCGCAAGGAGCCGGGTTGCCTCTCGCATGCCGTCTACCGCGATGTCGAAAACCCGCTGCGGGTCGTGTTCGTCGAGGAGTGGGCCGACCGCGCGGCCTTGCAGACTCATTTCGAGGTCCCCGCATCGGGCGGCTTTATAAGAGCGGTCCGCGCGCTCGCCTCCGAGCTCTCTCCCATCGACATTTTCGAGGCCAACCGCGCCAGCTAAAGCCCTGCTAACCTAGGGTGAGCATGAATAGAATCGCCGTTCTGCATGGCAAGGAAAGCACTTTTCCGGAGGCCCTGGTCGAGCGCATCAACCGGCGGCAGGTAGACGGGGTTGTCGCGGAACAACTGAAGACCGGTGGCGTCAAAATGGCCGAGCCCACGGGCTATACCGTCATCGTCGACCGCATCTCCCAGGACATTCCCTTTTACCGCGCCTACCTGAAGAACGCGGCGCTCAGCGGTGCGCGCGTCGTCAATAACCCATTCTGGTGGAGCGCCGACGATAAGTTCTTCAATTACGCGCTGGCGTCCAAGCTGGGAGTGGCGATTCCCAAAACCGTTCTGCTTCCTCACAAGCACAACCCGCCCGACACCTCCGATCAATCCATGCGCAATCTGATTTACCCGCTGGACTGGCAGGAGATTTTCGATTACATCGGTTTTCCGGCTTTCCTCAAACCCCACAGCGGCGGCGGCTGGAAGCATGTCTACAAAGTGGATTCCACCGAAGAGTTCTTCGAGGCGTACGACCGGACCGGCGATCTGTGCATGACCTTGCAGACGGCAGTCGACTTCGACGACTATTTCCGCTGCTATGTCATCGGCCAGGAAAAAGTCCACGTGATGCGCTATGATCCCCGCCTCCCGCACGAGTTCCGCTATGTCCGCAACGGTCCGCCCATCGAACCCGCCATGTACGACCGGGTCGTTGGCGATTGCCTGAAGCTCTGCCGCGCTCTCGGTTATGACATGAATACCGTGGAGTTCGCCTGCGAGAATGGTATTCCTTACGCAATTGATTTTCTCAACCCCGCTCCGGATGCCGACTATCATTCCGTGGGCCCGGAGAATTTTGAATGGATGCTCGATGCCCTGGCCACGTTCGCCATCTCGGAAGCCCAAAAGGGCCTGCGGCTTCCCTCGGAGATGAAATGGTCCTCATTTCTGAATCAGGGAGGGACTGCGGCAGTAGCAGTCTGATTTCGCCATGCGCCCAAGTTTCACCATCGGGATCGAAGAAGAGTATCAGACCATTGATCCGGAAACGCGGGATTTACGTTCGCACATCGACGTAGAAATTCTCGCGCAGGGGAAGACGCTCCTGCATGAGTCGGTAAAGCCCGAGATGCATACGTCGGTAATCGAGGTGGGCACCGGCATTTGCAAGGACATCCAGCAGGCGCGCCAGGAGATTACTCAACTGCGCCACGACATGATCGGTTTGGCGAGGCAGAACAACCTGCGACTGGGCGCGGCCGGCACCCACCCCTTTGCCGACTGGCGCGATCAGGGAATCTATCCCGACGCCCGCTATGAACAAATCGTGGAAGACATGAAGATGGTTGCGCGCGCCAATCTCATCTTCGGCCTGCACGTCCACATTGGCGTGGAAGACCGCGAAGCCGCCATCCATCTGATGAACGCGGCGCGTTACTTTCTGCCCCATATCCTGGCGCTTTCCACCAACTCGCCGTTCTGGCTGGGTATGGATACCGGGCTCAAGTCCTACCGCTGCAAAGTCTTCGACAAGTTTCCACGCACCAACATACCGGATTACTTTCAGAGTTATGGCGAGTATGAAAGTTTTGTCAACTTACTCGTTCAGACCCGTTGCATCGATAACGCCAAGAAAATCTGGTGGGACATCCGGCCTCACCCCAGCTTTCCCACGCTGGAGTTCCGCATCTGCGACATCCCGATGCGTGTGGACGAGACCATGGCCATCGCTGCGCTCATCCAGGCAACCGTAGCCAAGCTCTATAAGCTATACGCCGCCAATCAAGGCTTTCGCCTCTACCGCCGGGCGCTGATTATGGAAAACAAATGGCGCGCTTTGCGCTACGGCATCGACGGAAAACTCGTCGATTTCGGTAAAGGGGAAGAGGTTCCCCTGCCCGAGCTGATGTATGAGTACCTGCATTTCATCGACGACGTGGTCGACGAACTGGGCACCCGCCACGAGATCAACTATATTCACAAAATCCTGGAACACGGTACCGGCGCCGACCGTCAACTGAAAGTTTTTCGCGAGACCAACGACCTGAAGGCCGTGGTCGACTACATTATCTCGGAAACCGAAGCCGGCGTAAACATCCAGCCAGCCGCCGCGGCTTCCCCCTCAGCGAGTGCTCACTAATGCATACAGATTTACGCAGCTTACCTTTTGACCCGGAGCTGATACCAGGCGCGCGCAATGCCGTCGAAGTGTGTTTGCGGGTTCAGCCGCATGAAAAGGTCACAGTCATCACCGATCGCGCTTGTGAGGAGATTGCCGCCAGCTTGGTTCAGCAGCTGGACGCCGTGGGGGCTCCGTTTAACGCCTTCGTCCTCGAAGAAGTAGCTCCGCGCCCCATGCATGATATGCCCGAAGTGGTTCTCGACGACATGGAATCGAGCACCGTCAGCATCTATGCGGTACAAGCGCAACAGAACGAATTGCGCACGCGCATGCAGATGACCGATGTCGTGAATCGCCGCAAGATGCGCCATGCCCACATGGTCAATATCGAAAAACGCATTATGTTGGAGGGCATGCGCGCCGACTTCCTTCAAGTGGATGAACTCAGCATCAAGGTTTGGGAGATCGCCACCGCCGCCACCCGGATTCGCGCCACCACCGAGGCCG
The DNA here is from genome assembly GCA_035314765.1 of Bryobacteraceae bacterium. Lineage (GTDB taxonomy): Bacteria > Acidobacteriota > Terriglobia > Bryobacterales > Bryobacteraceae > DATFZA01. The sequence continues at coordinate 1,238 of DATFZA010000236.1, read as the reverse complement.
GCACCGATGTCACCGCGCAGTTAAACAAGAATTATAAGTGGGTCAAGACCAGCGGTATTATTAGCGTCAATAAGTGGGGCAACCTTCCCGGCGGAGAAGTGTTCACGACGCCCGGCGAAGTAAATGGCACATTTGTGATCGACGGCGTGGTCGGCGACTACCTCTGCGCCAAATACGGCGACCTTGCCGCTCACCCGCTGACAATTCGCGTCGAGAAGAACCGCATCGTTTCCTGCAAATCGGATAACCATGCACTCGAAGTCGAGTTCTGGGAGTACACCCACACCGACGAAAACAGCAACCGCGTCGGCGAGTTCGCCATCGGCACCAACATCGGCTTGCGGGACGTGATCGGCAACATCCTGCAAGACGAAAAGCTGCCCGGAATCCACATGGCGTTTGGCAATCCTTACGGCGCTCACACTGGCGCCGAGTGGTGGTCCAGCACCCATATCGATGTGGTCGGCCGCCATTTCGATATTTGGGCTGACGATCACCAGATCATGCGCAACGGCAAATTCCTGATATGACCATCTTCAGCGCCTTGTGATTCCCGAACTCCGGCACGATTTCAATCGCCGCTTCACGCCCGCCAAGTACGCGCGCTTTCTGGCCGAACTGGACCAGCGCTGCGGAATGCACGTGGCCTTCCGCAATTCGGAAACCCCCTGCTTTTTCCCGCCGCAACTGATCGCCAAAATGGCGCGCTACGGGCAGGAACTGATCCAGCAACTGGTCGCAAATCCCGCTTACCACCAGCTCTCGGACGCCTCCATTCCAGCGCAGTTCCGCGTGCCCAATGAGACGCCCTATCCGCTGTTCGTCCAGGCCGATTTTGGCGTTGGCCCGGATGGCGAACCCATGCTTGTCGAAATTCAGGGATTCCCCTCCATCTACGCGTTCCAGCCGGTTGTGGCGCAGACCTATATGGATGTTTACGAACTGGAAGGACTGCACTATCTGTTGATCGGCGACTACTGGGGCGCGCTAAGAAAGGCGATCGTGGGCGATCACGACCCGGAGAATGTCATTCTCATGGAGATTGAACCGGAGCATCAGAAAACGCGTCCGGATTTCTTGATGACCGAAAAATACTGCGGCGTCAAGACGGTCAGCGTCACCGACGTGCATAAACGTGGAAACCGCCTCTATCACGGCGAAACTCCCATCCGCCGCATTTACAATCGCGTGATCGTGGATGAGCTGCAGCGCAAGAAGATTCAGCCCGGCTTTGACTT
>DATFZA010000235.1:0-6382 GCA_035314765.1 Bryobacteraceae bacterium | reverse complement strand
GGCCTTCGGTATGTAGACGCGCTGCACCGCCTGCGGCTGATAGGTCTTGGTCCGTAGCGATTCCCGGATTCCTTCCAGGAACCCCGCTACGCCTTGGTCTGACTCCACGATCTGTTCGATCCTGACGCCATCCACTCCCGGTGCTCCTCGATTGCGTCGCACCCGTTCCCACGCCGCCTCCAACACATCCGTCCGATAGATCCGGTCATACCACGCATAAAACCGGAACTTCGGTTCTTGCTTGGCCTTTTGGCCCAGCTTCTGTCTCAGTTGAGAAACTTTCTCCGGCAGTCCTGGCTCCTTCACCGTCTCCGGCCTCGCCTTTCCTGCGACTGCCTTCGTCTCCGTAGTGGGATTTTCATCCAAGCGGGTTTCTCCTCCTCTTACACAAACATGCTTTCAGTAAGGCCCCTTCGCTCCACTGGCGTTACCCCGCTTCCTCGCTACTATGGGCCTCTCCGACTCCCGACCAGACCATTCCGTCAGTTATGTATTCCCGCAGAAACGTCGCTCGCTCTCGCTCGCCGTCTGGCCGGGCCTCCCAGGCGCTAAAGCAAGAAGCTCCTCGGCTGATCTTTCCACGCGCGCTGTCCCCAAGCACCCCGGAAGGTCCGATGGTTGCTCCTACCTGTTGCTTCACCACCGGTCTGTCGGCTTCATCTTATTCGCCAGACTGGCCACCTTCGTATTCCTATCGAGGCCGAATCAGGTTCATTTTCATTACGGCTCGCGTGTTCGCCTCCCAAGCCGCCAGCCCCATTACTAGGACCCACGCTCGTTTGGCTACGATGTTGAACAGGCAATTTACACGGTGAACTCCTTTCAGTTCACAAGATCAACCAGGCTTTTCCTGGCAACCGAACGTGAGTGAGGGGATGGAGCGCCCCCACGGTTAGCCCCGAACGTAGCTAGACCATCGTTCAGTTACCCTCCCTGTTCCATGACTGCTAACTTGGAACAATGAACCCGCACGCGCCCAAAGCCGAGCAGCCAACTACATGGCGGGAGCGCTTCCGGGCCATGCGGAACATTCCGCCGCTATTGAAAATGGTCTGGGACACCAGTCCGCTGCTGGCGGTGATCACCGTGGTCAGCCGGCTGATTATGGCGCTGATGTCGGTGGCGCAACTGTGGGTTGCCAAGCTGATCATCGACCTGGTGGTGCGCACGGTCTCCGGACGCTCCAGCGATACGCACCGCGTCTGGCTGTTATTGGGTTTCGAAATAGGCATGGTCATCGCGGGAGATCTGTTGTCGCGCGCCGTCAATCTGTGCGACAGCCTGATGGGCGACCGCTTCACCAATCTGGTGAGTCTGCGGCTGATGGAACACGCCGACCGGCTGGATCTGGTTTCGTTCGAAGACCCGGTGTTCTACGACAAGATGGAGCGGGCCCGGCGTCAGACCACCGCGCGGCTCGGCATGATCGCCACTTTGGCGCAGATGGCGCAGCAGTTGGTAACGCTGGTGCTTTTTTCGGCCGCTATTGTCGCGTTCTCGCCGTGGTTTTTTGTGCTCTTGGTGCTGGCGATTATCCCTTCGTTTCTGGGCGAAACGCGCTTCGCCATGCTGGCTTACTCCATGCTCTACCGCTGGACTCCCGAGCGCCGCGAACTCGACTATCTGCGCATGCTGGGCGCAAGCAACGCCAGCGCCAAAGAGGTGAAAATCTTCGGCCTGGGTCCGCACCTGATCGCGCGCTCGCGCGAATTGTTCAACCGCTTTTATGAGGAGAACAAGACCCTGGCCATCCGCCGCGCCGCGGTGGGCTCGGCGCTCAATCTTCTGCCGACGGCAGGCTACTACGGCGCTTATATTTTGATTTTGGTGCGGACCTTGGCGGGCTTGCTTTCGGTCGGCGATCTCACTTTTCTGGCGAGCGCTTTCGCCCGCTGCCGCAGCCTGATCGAAACTCTTTTTTCGAGCCTCAACAACATCGCCGATCAGGCCCTCTATATCAAAGACCTGTTCGAGTTCTTTGAGACGGAGCCGGCCATCGCCTCGCCGCCCGGCGCCATTCTCGCACCCCGGCCCATTAATTCCGGCTTTGTTTTTGAGGATGTGTCCTTCGCTTATCCGGGCGCCGACCGGCGCGTGCTCAGCGAGGTCAATTTCCGTTTCGACGCCGGCGAACGGATCGCGCTGATTGGGGAAAACGGGGCTGGCAAGACCACGCTCGTCAAATTGCTGGCGCGCCTTTATGACCCGACAGCGGGCCGCATTCTGCTTGATGGAGCGGACCTGCGCGACTACGATGTCCACGATCTGCGGCGCGAGATCGGCGTCATTTTTCAGGACTACATGCGTTATGACATGCTGGTTCGCGACAATATCGGTTTCGGCCGGATCGAGGAGATCGGGAACCAGGAGCGTATCGAGAAAGCCGCTCACAAAAGCCTTGCCGAAACAGTGGTCTCGCAGCTGCCATCCGGATATGACCAGATGCTGGGGCGGCGTTTTGAAAAGGGCATGGATTTATCGGCGGGTCAGTGGCAGAAGATTGCGCTGGCGCGAGCCTACATGCGCGATGCGCAGGTCCTGATACTCGATGAACCCACCGCCAGCCTAGACGCGCGGGCCGAGTTTGAGGTGTTCCAGCGGTTCGCCGAGCTGACTCGCGACAAGATGGCCGTTCTGATTTCGCATCGCTTCTCGACCGTGCGCATGGCCGACCAGATTCTCGTGCTGGCGGAGGGGCGCATCCAGGAGCGGGGAACTCACCGGCAGTTGCTAGCGGTCGGCGGACGCTACGCCGAGCTGTTTGAACTGCAAGCCGCCGGCTACCGCTGACGATCGTCTCGTTAACAAGCCTTCGCGAGTCTGGCGCATCGTATTCAGCATCGATTCCCTGGGAAAACGTGCAAGAAGTCCCTTCAGAATAACCCCTAATCCCAAGGGCGCGTCCCGCGATAGAGAAACCGCCTCGAACCGCGCATACACTCCGCCATCGGCGGCTTCCAACAGCCAGTAACTGTTCAGACGCCACAAGATTCCGGAGCCGGGTTCCGCGGAGTATCGTTCGGCGTCCAACGGATCTTTCGGATTCTAGACGCCGGCGATGCGCGTGGAACGCGAAACAATCATTATCCGGTCTGGCCTTGGGGCCATATACTGGACGCGATAGTCCACATCTAAGACCACCGTCAAGAGTGTTTTCTGGTATAGCCGGAGAAACACGTCGAACTGGTCGCCGTCGCGGCCCTTCAGTTTCGATTCCATCACCGCCGGCTGGTAATGAATCTTGTAGCAGTCATAGTCCTGAAGAAAAGAACGGAACCCATCTAGCGTTACGCCAGGCACAAACATCAGACCTTCCCAATCCTGAATCATTCCCCTGGGAGGATTGATCGGCCGGCCTTGATCGGTGCGCTCGCGTTCAGTGACCAGAATCTCTCCGTGCCGCATGCGCGGTTGCCGTTCCGGGCCGATACGGGGAAAGGTACTGAGAAAGGTGCTAGCCGCCGCGGCGCTATTCAGTTCGGCTTCGGTCACCTGCGCATAGCGGTCAAACGCCTTCAAGGCTTCCGGCGTGGGTCGGGTACGCGCCTCGGCCTGGGGAAGCGCCACAAACAGCGAGCACATCACTCCGATGCATATAGTTCGATTTACTGGCATAGCCTGCATCCATCTACGTCACAAGAGATGCATGGAAGACGCGAAGGGTAACTTGTTTTTCGCGGGGCACAGTCACCAAGGCGGTGAATATCTGGCGAAGGTTATTAGGATTTCTTTGAATTGGACTCTACGGCGACAGCGGGCATCAGTGTTTCGCCAGCGCCTCGCGCGTCAGCCGCATCGTATCGGCCATGGATTCCTTGGGGAAGTGAGCCAAAAAGCCCTTCAGAATGATCCCCAGGCCCAAGGGCGCGTCCCGCGATAGCGAGATGGCTTCGCATTGGGCATACACGCCGCCGTCGGCTTCTTCCACTCGCCAATAGGTGTTCAAACGCCACAGGAATCCGGAGTCGTTTTCAGGCGGATACTCCGGGCCTTCGGGCTTGAACGGATTCCTGACTTCGCCGATCCGCGTGGAGCGCGAGACAATTATCATCCGGCTTGGCAGCATCCGGTTGGGCATCATTAGGTTCGGCCGCGGAAAAGAATATTGAATCCGATAATCGACATTCAGTACTACCGGCAAAACCACATTCTTGTACAACCGCAGAAACACGTCGAACTGATCGCCCTGACGCTGTTTTAGCTTCGATTCCATGACCGCGGGCGCATAGTATTTCTTGTAGTTGTTGTAGTCTTGTAGAAACGAGCGGAAACGGTCCAGCGTCGCTCCAGGCACAAACATGACGCCTTCCCAGTCTTGAATCAGCCCCTTGCGAACTTCGAAATCGCGGCCGTGGCCGGTTCGCTCCCGTTCGGTCACCACGATTTCTCCGCCGCGGATCCGGGCTTGCTTTGCCGCATCGACATTCAGAAATGTCTTGGAAGCGGCGGCGCTTTTCAACTCCTCCTCGGTAACCTGAGCGTACCGGTCGAACGCCTCTAAGGCTTCAGGCGCGGGCCGGACACGCGCCGAAACCACGGGAAGCGCCAGAAACAGCGAGCATGCCGCGCCCATGCGTACACGTCTACCGACTGGCATAGCCTGCATCCATCTATGGTAGGGATGCATCGAAGAGCAGTAGCGTAACGTTTTTTTCTGAGTTATGTGGATAGTCCGACTCGCGCTTCGCCGGCCGTATACGTTCGTGGTGATGGCTGTGCTCATCATGATTCTCGGTGGCGCGGCCATAGTCACGATGCCTGTCGATATCTTTCCGAATATCGATATTCCCGTGGTCAATGTGATTTGGACTTATCGCGGTATTTCTCCGCAGGAGATGGCGGATCGCATCACCACGCCATGCGAACGCGGCCTTACCACCACCGTCAACGACATTGAGCACATTGAGTCTCAGGCTTACAACGGCGTCAGCGTTATCAAGGTATATTTTCAGCCCGACGTGCAGATTGGCACGGCCATCGCGCAGATCACAGCTTTTGTACAGACGATTTTGTTGGTGCTGCCGCCGGGCATCTTCCCGCCCGCGGTAGTCCGGTACAACGCATCCAGTGTGCCGGTGCTGCAGTTGGGACTGAGCAGCGACACGCTCAGCGAACAGGATCTGTTCGACCTGGGACAGAACTTTATTCGAACGCAGCTGGCCACCGTGCAAGGCGCTTCCATCCCGCTTCCTTACGGCGGCAAGCTGCGGCAGATCATGGTGGACATCGATCCGGCCGCGCTCTACGCGAAGCATCTCTCGGCCAGCGACGTTAGCAATACCATCAACCTGCAAAATCTGATCCTGCCCGCGGGCACCGCCAAAGTAGGCGACCGGGAATACCTGATCCATTTGAACAGCAGCCCGCTGCTGGTGCAGGCGATGAACGATCTTCCCATCAAGGCGGTCAACGGGTCGACCGTGTACATCAAAGACGTGGCGCAGGTGCGCGATGGCTATGCGGTGCAGTCCAACATCGTGCGAGCCAATGGCCGGCGTGGCGCTTTGCTCACAGTTCTCAAGAGCGGCGGCGCATCGACGCTCGATGTCGTGCAACGCGTCAAGACGGCTCTGCCCCGTATCGCGCAAAGTCTGCCGCCCGAGCTGAAGATAACCACGCTGCTGGACCAGTCTCTGTTTGTGCGCGCCGCGATTAACGGCGTGCTGCGCGAAGGCCTGACGGCCGCATTTTTGACCGGACTGATGATCTTGATCTTTCTGGGCAGTTGGCGCAGCACGATCATCGTCTGTGTTTCCATCCCGCTCTCCATTCTCACGTCGCTGATCGTCATGAAACTCTTTGGCGAAACCTTGAACGTGATGACGCTGGGCGGATTGTCGCTAGCGGTCGGCATCCTGGTGGACGACGCTACGGTCGAAATCGAGAACATCCACCGCAATCTGGGCCTGAGGAAGCCTCTGACGCGCGCGATCCTCGATGGCGCTCAGCAGATCGCGGTTCCGGCGTTTGTCTCCACACTGGCCATATGCATTGTGTTTGTTCCAGTTTTCCTGCTCACCGGCGCAGCCAAATACCTTTTTACGCCGCTGGCCATGGCGGTAGCCTTCGCCATGCTCGCGTCCTACCTGCTTTCGCGAACGCTGGTCCCGAACATGGTGCACTATCTTCTTGGTCCTGAGGTCGAGGTCTATCAGCGGGGTGAGGCAACGGCCTCTGGACATGGCGTCATCTGGGCGATTCATCACGCTTTCAACCATCGGTTTGAGGCGTTGCGTCACCGCTATCTCGGCGCGCTGACCTGGACGCTGGAGCATCGCGGCGTCTTCGCGGCGTTGTTCGTTGTCATCATTACGGCCTCCCTCGGACTGGTGTTTCTGGTGGGCGAGGATTTCTTTCCGTACGTCGATTCCGGTCAGATGCG
>DATFZA010000234.1:0-4028 GCA_035314765.1 Bryobacteraceae bacterium | reverse complement strand
GGCCTTGGCCTTGGTGGCCGCGCCCATCCAGGGCAGTTGCTCGATTTCGCTCTGCATCGCCGCCTCAATCTCCTTGGTCATGACCTGCACCTGTTGCTTGGTCTCCGGAGAAAATGTCTTGGCCACAAACAACTGGCCAAGCGCCTCGCCCAGGTCGTCATCCACATACTGCACGCATCGTTTCCAGCGAGGCTTCAACTGCGGAGTGCCATGCAAGTACTTTGAGAAGAACTCAAAGTTCTCGTTGACGAAGGGTGTCGAGAGAAACGGCGCCGCGTCATGGACCATGTGCCAGCGCAAATATGTTTTCCATTCGGAGAGGGGGCGCTTGGCCAACTGCTTCTGCAGTTCCTGGAAAAATGCCGGCTCGGTGACGTTAATCGCCGCGCTTGGGGTCGCGCCGAGAGCCCGGAAGTAATCCGTCCACGAGAACGCCGGCGTCAGCGCCTGCACTTGTGCCAGCGTCAATTTGTGAAAGAGCTTGTAGGGATCGCGCTTTTCTACTTGGGTTAAGGACGCCTTGGCCAGCTCTGTTTCGATCGCCAGAATATTCCTGGCCTCTGGCGCCGCCACAGCCCGCGCGTCGCCGAGCAGTTCCAGCATCTTCCGCACATGCTCAACGTACTTGTTGCGAATCTCCACCGATTTTGCGTCCGTCTTGGTGTAATAATCGCGGTCGGGAAGACCCAGGCCGCCGGCTGTCGCGAACGAGATCACCTCCGACGAGTTCTCAAAATCCTGATTAGACCCGTAGCCGAAAAACATGTCCCCGGCTCCCAGCGCCAGGTGCTGCTCGCCTACAAAAGCAGACAGATCCTTGAGCGTTTTCATGGACGCCAACCGATGGAGCGCCGGCGAGAGCGGAGCGCTGCCGGCCTTTTCAATCGAAGTTTCGTCCATGCAGGCGGCGAAGAAATCGCCTAACTGCTTTTGTATAGGGGTCCGGGATGGGGAGGGCTCAGCGGCTGTCTGAAGAATGCCCCAGAGATAACGCCGATTTTCGTTGGTCAGCTTTGAATAGACGTTCCAGACCGCTTGATCCTGCGGCATCGGATTGATCTTATTCCAAGTCCCGCACGCGTACTTATAGAAGTTAGTGCAGGGATCGGCGGATTTGTCCATCGCCGCTACATCCAGACTGGGCGTGTAGGGGAGTGAGAACAACGGAGTATCCTGGCCAAAAGCAGACAGCCCCATCGCAACAAAAATTGCGGTCTTCAAAGTCACGTTAATAGTTTAGCGCTCTGAATCAGGGCCTTCCGCGCCGTTGTACTCAATGGATACTCATGCAGGCGGCGTATCGGGAGCCACACCAAACCTTCGCCAGTTTCCTTGGCGGTCGCGGCGAAGACCGTCACCTCATGCAGTGTGTTCACGATGGTATGCCGGAACGCCCCCAGACGCTTGCCCACCTTCGCCGTACGGAGGTGTTCCCGCTCCGGCAACTCCCAGAACCCAGCGAGACGTGGACTCGCCGCCGGCCGCTGCCACAACAGAATGCTCCCTCTGCGTTCCAAGATCAGCAACTCCTTCGAAACGCGCTTAGGAACGCCCTTCGACGCGCGCACTGGAAACTCATTTTGGCGGCCGTTCTTGGCGGCAGCGCAGCCTCCCGCCACCGGACACAACAGGCAAAGGGGCTCCCGGGGCAAGCAAACTGTAGCACCCAGCTCCATCATGGCTTGATTGAACTCGCCAGGTTGTCTTGGATCGAGCAGCGTGTCAGCCAGGTCCTTTATGTCTCCTTCGCCAGCCGTGATGCGGCTGAGAACCCGCTTTACGTTTCCGTCAACCGCGGCGTGAGGTTGCCCGAAGGCGATGCTGGCCACCGCCGCCGCCGTATATTCTCCGATGCCCGGTAATGCCCGAATGCCCTCGTAGTTTGCCGGAAAAACTCCGGCTTCCACAATGCGCTCCGCCGCTTTTTTCAGGCGCCGCGCTCGAGCGTAGTAGCCTAGACCGGCCCATGCCGCGAGCAGTTCTTGTTCATTTGCCGCGGCTAATGCCTCGACCGTGGGAAACTTCGCCAGAAAGCGCTCGAAGTAAGGAATTACGGCCGCCACGCGTGTCTGCTGCAACATGATCTCGGAGATCCAGATGCGATAAGGTTCGCCGGTGCGGCGCCACGGCAGATCGCGCTTTTGGGAGGAATACCAGCGCAAGAGAGCGTCGCGGAACGCGCGGGGATCGGGTGTTAACATGCAGGCGGGTGTTTCCTTCTACTGTAACGGTTCTCGGCGCGGGACCGGCCGGAGCATCGGCTGCGATCGCCGCATTACAAGCCGGCGCCGCCGTCGACCTGATCGAGAAGTCGCGCTTCCCAAGACACAAGGTCTGCGGCGAGTTTCTCTCTCCGGAGATAGCCCCGCTGCTGGAACAACTGGGCGTCTGGAGCGGCTTCCAAGCCTGTCGACCCTCAACCGTCCGCCGGCTGTCGATCTATTTTGCAAAATCCGAGAAGCATTGCTCCCTGCCCGAGCCCGGTTTTGGCCTGAGCCGCTATCGCTTCGATCGACTTTTGTTCGAGCGCGCGACGCAAGCCGGCGCGCGGCTGGGCGGCGATGCCGCGAGCAAGCCGCTGGTCATTGCACATGGCCGCAAGAGCGCTGTGCCGCGCGGGCGCAGACTATTCGGCTTCAAGGCGCACTATACCGGGCCGGCCGGCGACGCCGTCGAATTGTTCTTCTTCGACCGCTGCTATGTGGGTATCAATTGCGTGGAACAAGGCGTTACTAACGTTTGCGGCCTCGGACCCGAAGACATGCTCAACAGCTTCAGCTTCAATATCGATGCTGTAGTTCACTCGTTTGCGCCGCTCGCCCGCCGGCTTGGCCCGCTCTCGCGTAAGTTCGACTGGCTGAATGTGGGCCCATTGCAGTTTGGAAACCTGCTGGCTGCCGAACTAGAGCCTGGCTGCTATCCAGCCGGCGATGCGCTGTCGTTTGTCGATCCATTTACCGGATCGGGCCTGCTCTCGGCGGTGACCACGGGACAACTGGCCGGCGCCTGCGCAGCGCGTGGGGTCTCCACCGCAAGCTATCTATCCGCCTGCGACAAAGTGATTGGCTCGCCGTTTCGCGTATCGTCGGTGCTGCGGGCAGCCGTGCGCAGCGGGTGGGCCGAGCGCTTGATACCGTTTGTTCCCGGCGCGCTCCTGGTTAAGCTGACGCGTCCACATGTTGTGGGGCAGGTTATCAACCTGCGGCCGATTAGTAATCGGCCTTGAGCATCTCTTCTCGTTTGATGCGATACAAAACATGCCGCCGCAACGGATCGCCTTCCCGCAATCGGGGATGATCGAAGTCGTCGGCCGGATCGTGAGTCATCCCGATCTTGTGCATGACACGACGCGAACGGACGTTCGTCGCACTCGTAAATGACACCAGTTCCGCCAATCCCATCTCCCGGAATGCTCGATCCATCAACGCGCTTGCGCCTTCCGTGGCGTACCCGCGCCCCCAAGCTTCCGCGGCCAGACGCCAGCCAATTTCGATACAAGGCGTAAAGTGCGCTTCAAAGGATGGGATCATGAGGGCAACGAATCCGACAAATTCGCCGCTGCCGCGCAATTCCACGGCATAAGCTCCAAACCCGTGCTGACGGAAATGCTCTTCCGCGAGATCGATCAGGGCATCGCTTTGTTCGCGGTCTAATGGAGCGCCAAGAAATTCCATGACCCGCGGGTCACCGTTGATTCTGGCAAACGGAGCCCGGTCACTGGCCTTCCATCGTCTCAACAGCAGCCGTTCGGTTTCGAGCATCGACGGTTCTATCTAATCCACCTATTCCGGTTCAGCGAAGGCGCGCGCTGAAGGGCGACGAAAACCAGCCGCTTCGCGATCCGGGTGGAAAACCAGCGGCTTCCCGACGCGGATGGGGACACAGCGGGCTAGGGTCCGAACTCCTTCGGTCAAAGATATCGTAGCTGTGTCCCCCTGGCGCATGGCCGAACACTAGATCATTAGTGCGTCATGGCATACACCACGTAATTGACGCCAATGCGAATGGCCAGCCCCGAGAATTTTTCC
>DATFZA010000233.1:0-3836 GCA_035314765.1 Bryobacteraceae bacterium | reverse complement strand
CGGGCGAAGCCCAGGTGCCGAGAAAGTCCGCCCCAATGCTGACAACCGAGCGGGCCTGGCCTAGATCGTAGACCGGCACACCTTTCCAGCCAAACGTGGACTCGGCGGCCTGTTGTTCTAGTGTCAGATTCCCCAACATGCATGCCGCCGGAGGAGGCGCGCCGATCGCATCGAGAAAACGCTGGATAGCCAAGAGACGGGAGCTGGCTGCGGCGGAGGTCAAGAAGAGAACTTTCGACTTGTCCGCTTTGCCTAGCTTCTCGGCCAGCGAACCAATGACTTCGTCCCACGTGGCCGCGGCAAACTGCGCAGCGCCGCGGCTGCCAGTCCGCCGCATAGGCCCCTGCAAGCGATCCGGATGATATAGCGATTGAACCTGGGCCTGTCCGCGGGCGCACAACCGGCCGCCGCTGATAGGGTCCAGCGGGTTGCCTTCAATTTTCTTGATCGCGGCGATCGCCTCGCGCACTTTTTCGCCATTGCGCGTCACCGTCCGTTCCCCGCGCATCACGCGCACCAGAGTTCCGCAGCCTGCGCCGCAACCGGTGCAAACGGCTGGATGAAATTCCTGTTCTCCGGGTATAATTTCGCGGTCTGATACCAACAGAGGAATCAACGCATCGGAGGTGTTGTGGCCGCATGACGTTGCCGCCGCCCCGGCGGAAACGGTAGAGAGAATCTTGAAGAAGTTGCGTCTGTCCATCTTTAGTAATGGGTCAGTAATGGCAGGCGGCGCAATCCTGCGAAGCGTTCATTTGCCGATGGCAAGTGAGACAGGTACCCATATTATGGGAGACTGTCTTGATGGCTGTCACCGCCTGCGTCATGTCGCCGTGGCAGCGGTCACAGGCGATTTTGGCGCGGGTATGGGGCGCATGGCGGAACTTTACCATCGCGTCGGTGCGAAAGCTGTAAACGCGCTCCCAGGGGATCTCCTGGCCCTTGGCATCATAGGCGATGACCTTCTTGACCTCCGGTTTGCCGGTCGCGAGTTTGCGGTGGCACAGCATGCATTGCCTGACGGAAGGGATACCCGCGGCTGCCCGGATGTCGGCGCCGGTATGGCAATCCACACAATCTAGTCCCAGCTTGATGTGCGCCTTGTGCGGGAACTGGATCGGCTGCACCGCGAAGCTGAAACCGAGGCTCACAGGCAGCAGCAATATTCCTTTCCATCCAGCGCTCATTCTTTTTCTACTTGCAGATAAATAGGAACTCTATCACAGTTGTTCTATGTGGAGAATGGTCGTCTGGCTGGCGATGACGCCCGCCATCCTGGCGGAGGCCCGATTCACCGCGCACCCGATCGCGGACGGTTTGACCGGCGGCTACCAGGTCATTATCGCCGACATGAATCATGATGGCAAGCCGGATCTGATCGCGCTGGCAAGCGGTCTTCAGGAGTTGTCGTGGTACGAGAATCCCGGCTGGCAGAAGCATGTCATCGTCAATGGCATCAAGCAACCGATAAACGTGGCGGTGGTGCGCATCGGGGACGACGGCGTGCCAGTGCTGGCGCTGGCGCATGAGTTCTCGATGTCCGCTGCCAGAAGCATTGGCATCGTGTCCATTCTTGAACACAAAGGGGACACGTGGACTCGCACCGATATCGACAAGCTGCCCACCTCGCACCGCTTGCGGATGCTGAATGGTTTGCTGGTCAACGCGCCGCTGACCAACGCGGACGCCAAGCCGCCGGACTACCGGGGCGCGACTCCATTGGTCGCTTATCGGCCCGGCGATTGGAAGCGCCAGTTGATCACCGACGCCGACGAAGGCGTGGTGCATTGCATTTATCCGGTGGATTGGGACGGCAACGGTCGCCAGTCGCTGCTCACTGCCAGTTTTCAAGGCATCCACTTGATTCGCGAAAACAAGGACGGCAGATTTGCGCGAACCAAGCTAACCGGCGGAAGTCCGGCGCCCTGGCCCAAGAGCGGTGCTAGCGACGTCGCCGTGGGCTATTTGGGAAAGCAACGCTTTGTTGCCTCGATCGAGCCTTGGCATGGAAATGAAGTAGCGGTATATACGGAGCACAAGGGCGCGTGGGAGAGAGAAGTGATCGACAGCTCGTTGGTGGATGGCCACACGCTTGTCGTGGCCGATCTGGATGGCAATGGCCGGAGCGTGATTCTGGCGGGCTATCGCGGCAAGGGCGCCAGTGTGAATCTCTACCGCTTTGACGGCAAAGCTTGGGTGAAAAGCGTTCTGGACGATGGAGGAATGGCCGGGGCCGGGTGCGCGGTTAGCGATTTGAATGGCGATGGGCGGCTGGACATCGCATGCATCGGGACGTCGACTGCGAATTTGAAGTGGTACGAGAACCGGTAAACAACTGGGTATCCCGGCGTCAGCGTGGCGAGCCGCCTAAGGGCGGGTCGTGCCCCGCACCAAGCGCCAGGGGACATAGCTACGATAACTTTGACCGAAGGAGTTCGGACTCGAGTCCGCTGTGTACCCATCCGCTGTGTCCCCATCCGCGTCGAGAAACTCGCCGCTTGTGTGTGCCCCGGCGCTCATGGGAAACAGACTGATTCGGGTGTTATACAATTCGAATCGAATCCGCATGCTAGATCTTCTTCTCGCTTTTTTGGCCTTTGCACCGCAAGCGCAAGCTGCCAGTCCACCCAAGGTTGACCTCGCACGCGCCAGACGCGTCTTTGAGAACAATTGCGCCGCCTGCCACGGCCCGAGAGGCGAGGGCGGTCGCGGGCCGAATCTCACCGTGCCGAAATTGCGGCATGCACGCACAGACGAGGAGCTGGCGGGAGTGATTACGAACGGCATTCCAGGAACGGAGATGCCACCCTCCTGGCACTTGGGCGAAGAAGGCGTGACGCAGGTGATTGTTTACCTGCACGTGCTCCGCGCAAAGGCTACGCCATCCGCGATCGTCGCCGGCGATGCCGTCAACGGCAAAGCCTTGTTCGAAGGCAAAGGAGGGTGCGCGGGTTGCCACACGGTAAGAGGACGCGGTCATGCTTATGGTCCCGAACTTTCCGATATCGGCGCCCGCCGCACGGAAGATAACTTGCGGCAATCGCTCGAAGAGCCCAGTTCTAACGTGTCGGAAAACTTTCTCCTGGTGCATGCCGTTTCCCGCCAGGGCGTGAAGGTTACGGGCGTCCGCCTGAATGAGGACACGTTTACGATTCAGATTCTGGAGCCTTCCGGAAAAGTCGCATCGTTCCGGAAAGCGGACTTGGCGAAACTCGAGAAACGCGCTGGTGAATCGCCTATGCCCAGCTACAAGACCGTTTTCACCGAGAGTCAACGGCAGGATCTGATCGCGTATTTGGCTTCGCTCCGAGGTGGGCAATGAGATTTCTTCTGAGTGCTGTCCTCGCGGTTTCGACCCTTGCCGCTCAAGTGCCGTATAAGCGAATCCTCGACGCGGACAAAGAACCGCAGAATTGGCTGTCGTATTCGAGGACTCTCAACGGCCAGCGATATTCGCCCTTGACGCAAATCACGCCGGCCAATGTCGGCCGGTTGAAGCCTTTGTGGACATATCAGATCGAACAGATGGATCATTTCGAGACCACGCCGATCGCGGTGGACGGTGTCCTGTACGTTACCGAGCCTCCGGACACCGTTTCCGCTTTGGAGGCCCGCACGGGGCGCCGTCTGTGGCGAAATGTCCGGCCCGTACCGGCCGATATTCGGCCTTGCTGCGGCCGGGTAAACCGTGGCGTGGCGATTCTGGGTAACACTGTTTTCGTGGGTACGTTGGATGCGCACCTGATCGCGTTGAACGCGCAGAACGGTTCAGTGGAATGGGACACCACGGTCGCGGACTACAAGGCGGGACACGCGGTGACGCTGGCGCCGCTGGC
>DATFZA010000232.1:0-6711 GCA_035314765.1 Bryobacteraceae bacterium | reverse complement strand
TGCCCTCAATCGGGAATTGACAATTGGGTTACACTCCTCTACCATGAGTACTTTCCAGGCAATTGTCTGGAGAGTCGCAAGCCGTCTGCCGGCCCGGCAATGGGGAAGTGTAAACGACTTTGAAAGCGTTGTGTTTCCCCTACACCCTCAATTGGAATCGATGTGGGGAAAGTTGTGGTCTTTGGGCGCGCCCGGCCAGCCCTTCTGAGCGGCAGTGGGCTTCGCTGGTGAGCCGGCGCGCTTACCGCGCGCTCTGGCGGCGGCAACTCTTGGGGCTAGGGGAACCCGGATTATGGCCGCCGCAAAACCAGTACGTGGTCGCATGAGATTCGAACAACTCAAGATCTTCACCGGGAACGCGAACCCGTCGCTCGCGTCCAAGATTTGCGCGGCCCTGGGTTGTACCCTTGGCTCGGCCACCGTGGAACCGTTTTCCGACGGCGAAATCCGGCTCCAAATCCTCGAAAACGTGCGCGGCGCCGATGTTTTCGTGGTCCAGCCCACCTGCACTCCGGTAGACCGGCACCTCATAGAAGTACTGCTCATGATGGATGCCCTGAAGCGCGCCTCTGCGGAACGCATCACGGCAGTGTTACCCTATTATGGGTATGCGAGGCAAGACCGCAAGGACAAGCCGCGCATGCCTATCTCCGCGCGTCTGATCGCCAATCTGATCCAGACCGCCGGAGCGGACCGGGTGTTGGCTTTGGACCTGCACGCGGCCCAAATCCAGGGATTCTTCGACGTTCCCGTGGATCATCTTTTTGCCGCGCCGGTTATGGTGGAGTATTTTGAATCCATCGGCCGGCGGGACATGACTGTGGTTTCTCCGGACGCCGGAGGCGTGGAGCGCGCGCGCGCTTTCGCAAAGCATTTGAATTCGCCGTTGGCCATCATCGACAAGCGGCGGACGGAAGTGAATGTCGCTGAAGTGATGCATATCATCGGCGACGTTGAAGGGCAACACTGTTTGATAGTGGACGATTTGATCGATACCGCCGGGACATTGGTAAAAGGGTGCGAAGCGCTGCTGAAGCAGGGCGCTGTGAGCGTCAGCGCTTGCGCCACGCATGCCGTGCTCTCGGGTCCGGCCGTCGAGAGGATCGAGGGATCGGCGCTCGAAGAAGTAGTGGTTACGAATTCCATTCCTTTGCGCGAAGACGCTCAAAAGTGCAAGCGCATCAAAACGCTGTCGGTAGCTCCGCTGCTGGCACGCGCCATTCAATCCATCCATGAGGACGGTTCGGTAAGCACCCTATTTATTTAAGCCCTGATACCGGGTTCATTAGGCCGCGAATTGCGCGCTGGAGTTTGAAGGAGTTTAGAGAGATGAAGACAGATATCGTTGTGAATGCTGAAGCGCGCGAGAGCCGCGGTAAGAACGAAGCCCGCCGGTTGCGGGCTCGGGGCATGGCGCCCGCCGTGGTATACGGAGCCAATGAAGCCGCCACGGCCGTTGCCGTGAGCCCCAAGGAAGTAACCAAAATTCTTCGCAGTAAGAGCGGTCATAACACCATCTTCCAGTTGGCCATCGGCGGCGCCAGCGCAAGCACTCCGGTGATGATCGTGGATTGGCAGACCGATCCCGTCAAAGACACCCTGCTGCATATCGATTTGAAGCGGATCGATCTCACCAAGCGCATCGCGGTGAAGATCCCCGTGCATACGGTGGGCGATGCTCAGGGCGTCAAACTGCAGGGTGGTTTGTTTGAAGTGATCACGCGCGAAGTGGAAATCGAGTGCCTCCCGGACGAGATCCCCGAGCAGTTTGAAGTGAACGTCAGCGGCCTCATGCTCGGTCAAAACGTCCGCGCCAGTGAAATCCCGCTGACCGGATCGATGAAGCTGTTGAGCGCTCCGGAACTGGTGCTGGCCCACGTCGTGAGTATGAAGGCGGAAGAAGTAGCGGCGGAGGCCGAGCCAGCCGTTGCCGCCGTCGCCGAGCCCGAAGTGATCAAGAAAGGTAAGAAGGAAGAAGAGGCAGCCCCGGCCGAAGAAAAAGGCAAGAAGAAATAATCGCCCGTGCCGGGGGAGCCAATGCCGGAGTATGGCAAATTGGTTGTCGGCCTCGGCAATCCGGGCCGGGAATATGCGGCCACGGCGCATAACCTTGGTTTCCTGGTCGTCGACCGCCTGGCGGAGCGAAATCGGATCAAGGTCGGCCGAAAAGACTGTATGGCTGAGGTGGGCCATGGCAGTATAGGCGGAAGCAAAGTGCTGCTCGCCAAACCGCAGACGTTTATGAACGCCAGCGGGCCGTCGGTCAAAGGGCTGATGGTGAAGTACGAGATTGCGGAGCCCGATCTGATTCTGGTCTACGACGAATTGGATCTGCCGTGGGGTTCGCTGCGCATCCGGCCGAAGGGTTCGGCTGGGGGACATCGGGGCGTGGCCTCGGTGATCGCTAGTTTGGGAAGTCAGGGATTCCCCAGAGTTCGTTTGGGAATCCATGGTGGCCGCCGTGAAGGCGATGCCATCAATATTGTGCTCGCGGAAATGAAGCGGGCGCAAAAAGAGGAATTGGATGAACTGCTCGACTACGCGTCCAAAGCAGTGGAGTCCATAATCACCGAAGGCGTCGAAAAGGCCATGGCGGTTTTCAACCGTCGCGCTGGAGGTTCTGAAGAGGAAGAATGAGAATTTACGAAGAGTTGTTTATCGTCCGGCCGGATGCGACCGACGAAGAGATCGATCCGCTGATTGAGCAGTTGACCACCGTGATTACCAGTCAGGGCGGAAGCATAATCAAGACCGACAAGTGGGGTGTACGCAAGCTCGCTTACCGGGTGGACAAACGCAACGAGGGCTATTACATCCTCATGCAGTTCAATGCCATGCCTGAAACAGTGCATGAGTTGGAGCGCCGGCTCCGCGTGGCGGACATGGTGCTGAAGTTCATCACTGTGCGGATTGACGAGAAGCTGAAGAAGATTGAAAAGCGCCGCAAGGATCGCGAAAAACGAGCCGCGCGCAAGCCCGCGCCCCAGGTCGCCCAACCCAGTTTGCCGGCCGATCCGGCGGCGGTTCCGGGAGCGCCGGCCGCGGTTGGCCTGACACCCGGAGCGCCCATGCCCGGCGCGCCAGTGGCGCATATCCCCCCAACGCAGGCTCCAGCGCCAGCACTCGCGCACGCAGGCGCGGAGAAGGAATAAGGAACCAACATGGCTGAAACACCAACCCGAGGCGGACGCCCCATCAGTGCCTCGCAGCGCCCCACCGGCGGCGACAAAGCGATGGCCACCAAAAAGCAGTACTTCCGGCGCAAGAAAGTTTGCCGGTTCTGCGTGGAAAGAATCGACGACATCAACTATAAGGAAGTCAGGATGCTCTCGGCATTCATTTCCGAGCGGGGAAAGATTACTCCGCGCCGGATCTCGGGCGTCTGTGCTCCGCACCAGCGCCGGCTGAGCGAAGCCATCAAGCAGGCCCGCAACATCGCCCTGATCCCGTTTGCGGCCGCTATATGATGTGGGGCACGGTCGAAAACGCCACGGAAGTGCAAGAAAACAAACGAACGCCCCGAGCCGCGTTTTCATCACACTTTTGTGGGCCGCAGGCCCATGGCGACAGGTTATCAACCCGCGGCCGATTATTAATCGGCCCAGACGCTCAGTCAACATCCCGAAAGATTTCCCCCAGACCCTGAGTAAAGTGTAAAAGGAACCATTCATGGAAGTGATTCTCAGAGAAGATGTAGAAAAACTAGGCGCCCGCGGCCAAATGGTGAAGGTCACGCCGGGCTACGCCCGCAATTTTCTGCTGCCCAAAAAACTGGCCGTAATCGCCACCGATTCCAACCGCAAAATCGTCGAGCAGGAAAGACAAGCCGCCCTTCGCCGCGATGCCAAGGAGCAATCCGACGCTGGGGAACTGGCCAAGATCATGTCCGGCCTGACCGTGACTTTCGTCCAGAAAGCCGGCGAGAACGATCAGCTGTTCGGGTCCGTTACCGCCAAGGATATCGCCGACGCGCTAGAGGCACAGAAGTACACCGTCGACCGGCGCAAAATCTTGCTCGACGACCCAATCAAAACGCTGGGCGAGCATAAGGTAACCATCCGGCTCCACCGCGACGTGAACACCGAAATCAACGTCCACGTTAAGAAGGAAGACGCAGCGGCCAAGCCCGCTGCTAAGGAAGACGCAGCGGCCAAGCCCGCTGCTAAGGAAGAATAGCCGGGAATGCCCCGGAACATCGATCCTGAACAATACGGCGCCGTTCCCGTCTACGATCTGCTCCAGTCCGCCGCCCGCGGCTACATCGGACTGGATCATCGCTTTCTGCGCGCCATTCTCGACCGTCGCGCGGAGGCCCTGCCGGACCTGCTCCGCTTCGCCGCAGAAGACCACCAGCAGGACCCCGTCCTCCTCGAGGAGGATCTGCTGGCAATTTTCCGCCATTGGAGCGCCCTGGAAGCTCTCCCGTTTTACATCCAACTGATTCGCCGTGAACCCGAAGACGTCAGCGATGAGTTGATCGACGCCCTGGTGCATCTCGGCGCTCCCGCGCTAGAACCGCTCCTCGCTCTTTACGAAGAACTGGGCGAGGAAAACGCCGGCGATATCGGGTTCCTGCTGGCCGCGCTCAATGTGCGCGATCCGCGCGTTTTGAAAATCCTCACCGATCGCCTGGAATACGACCTCTCCGACGCAGCCCTCTGTCTGGATGTCTACGGAGACCCCGCCGCCATTCCGGCTCTCGAAAAAATTCTGGCTCAGTTGCCGCCCGAGGATGCTTCCCTGACCAACGAATTAACCAGCGCGATCGAGAACCTGCAAGAATCCAAGTCCGCCCACGGCGAGGAACATCATTCTTTCGATATTTTCGAGTTGTACCCGGAAGAAGCTTCGCCGGCCTTCGATGCCCTAACTGAATCCGACCTCCTCGAAATGCTGGACAGCATTTCGGCGAAGCGCCGCGCCGAGGTGGCCGAAGGTTTCTTTCAAGCGGAATTGTCGGAAAAGGCCAAGGCCAAGCTCTTTGATCTTGCCCAGCACGATCCCGATGCCAACGTCCGTGGCCGCGCTTGGGAAGCCTTGGGTGAGCACGCCGAAGAGCCGCAAATTCGTAAAGCGTTATTGCCCGTGATCGCCGACCGCGCCAGGCGGATCGAGGAGCGGGCCGGCGGGCTAGTCGCTCTGTCCTCGCAGACCGACAATCCCAAAGTGTTCGCGGCGATTGAAGATCTTTACCGCGAACCCGGCGGCCGCGCCAAGGCGCTGGAGGCCATGTGGCGCTCCTTCAATCCCGATTTTGCCGAATTTCCTCCGCTGAACCTGGACGATCCCGATCTGGAAGTTCGCCGCCATGCCATCTGGGGCATCGGGCAGCTAGGGATTTCGAAAGAAGCCGCCCGTCTGAAGCCGTACTTCGATAGCCACGATCTGCGTCCCGACGCCGTCTTCAACTATGCCTTGTCAGTTCCGGCCGAAGTAACTCGCGGGCGCATGCGCGTTCTCTTCGACAAGATCGACGAAGCCGCCGGCGGCCTCAGCACCGGCGAAACCGAGTTGGTTGAAATGGCGCTGGACCAGCGCCTGTCGCTGAAAGGCCTCAAGCCCGTATTCGCCGAAGCGGAAGAAGAGGAAGAGTCCGCCGCCGCTCCCGCAGCCCCGGCCCCGAAACCCGGCCGCAACGATCCCTGCCCCTGCGGCAGCGGCAAGAAATACAAGAAGTGCCACGGGGCGTAAACGGCGAGAGAGAGCTTTGCACTGCTACCTACCCTGCATGGCAAGGTCGATGGCCTCCAGCAACCCTGACGCCTCCGGCGGAGTGCCTTTCCCAGCCGTTCGATACTTCAGCAACCCGCCGCGGTCGATGAGGTAAACATTCGTCACATCCGCGGCAAATCCCAACAGGCGCGGAACCGTCCCGTCCCAATCGAGCAGCACCGGGCCTTTTTTCTCGCTCGCATTTGACGGCAGGAACTTGCCTCGTACCCAGGAGCGCAAAAATCCGGGGACTCCGTTGAGTATCGCCACAGAGACCAGTTCAGGCCGATCTTGCGGGCTCGGGAATCGGGTCTTCACCGCCGTGAACCACGCGGACATAAACTGGTTGCCTGTACGATCGCCGCAGACGAGCGCGATGACGTTCTCTCTCTTGCTGCTTAGCTGGAACGTGTTTCCGTATTGGTCTTTGATTGAGAAGTCGGGAACAACGGCCCCAACCGGAACGCGCGTCAAGTCGTTGCCCGCGCGAGCCGGGTATTGTGCGAGCCAGCCCAGAAGCAGCAACGTCGCGGTAACTCGGAAAGAATATCGCATTTGATAGTCGGCTACTGCAAGCGCCTGCCCTTTCGACACCCTGGGCAAGTGATTGAGGTGATTATCACCGCGCTAAGCCTGCGCAACGCGAGTGTCCATTCTTGAGAATTATTCGCCGCTTCCGTTTCGACTAAGGTCAAGTCGTCTACGGCGGCGGCTGCTCCCGGTTGTCACCTTCCCATTCAGCGTCATCCTCACCCTGATCCGATAGATGAACATACAGCCGTCCCTCACGAACGCCGAAGTTCAGGTGCAGATATTTGCCGCCGGCTTCGATTCCCATCCACCAATGATCGTGGGACATCTGCTCCAGATGGATGAAAGCTCCATTCGCCACGATCTCATCCAAGGCAGGCCGTCCATCCGGCAAGTTCGCCTTGCGTCCGGATCTCGAGCGAACTACCGTTTTTCTCCCATTGCATGTTGTCATCATAGTGGAGCGGA
>DATFZA010000231.1:0-3527 GCA_035314765.1 Bryobacteraceae bacterium | reverse complement strand
TGTTGGTGATCGCCTCCTTGAACCTGGCGAACATGATGCTGGCCAAGGGCGCAGCACGGCGCAAGGAGATCGCCATCCGTCTGGCCATTGGCGGCGGGCGGCGCAGGATCGTCCAGCAACTCGTCACCGAAGGTCTCATTCTCGCGATCGCCGGAGGTGTGGGTGGACTATTTCTCGCATCCTGGAGCAGCACTCTGCTAATCGCTTCCATGGCTCATGTCGCGCCCATTGACTTGGTATATGACCCGAATCCGGACCTGCGCGTGGTTGTGGCGACACTCGCGTTTTGTGGGCTCAGCACCGTCGTTTTCGGACTTTTCCCAGCCTGGAAACTCTCGCGGCCCGATGTTTGGTTTGACTTGAAGGAGAATTCCGGCGAGGAAGTTGCCGGCGGCACACGGCGGCTATTTTCACGCCGCAACATGCTGGTGATGGCGCAATTGTCGTTGTCTTTGATGATGCTTTGCGCGGCCGGTTTGTTTGTGCATAGCGCCATGCGCGCGGCCAATATCGAGCCTGGTTTCTCCCTGGACAACGCCCTGCTTGCCGAAGTGGACGCGGCTCTCATCAACTACGATGAAGCGCGCGGCCGGCAGGTGTATAGCGCTATCGAAGCTCGCCTGCGGCAGGTTCCGGGAGTCCAGTCCGTGGCCTTGGCGGCAACGGTTCCGTTTGGCATGATGCAACTGGGCAAAGGTATCAACGCGTCCGACGCTCCCAAAGATGCCAAGCCGGTAGGCGCACGGCTCAATATTGTGAGTGAGGACTACTTCAAGACGCTCGGCATCCCGCTGGTGCGCGGGCGGGCGTTCGACGCCAGCGAAACCTTGGCCGGATCGAAGAGTCAAGTTGCGATCATAGACAAGCTGGCGGCCAGCAAGCTTTGGCCGCGCGGCGATGCACTGGGCAAACATATCCGCCTGGCTTCGGGCGGCGATGGAGCCGGCGTCGGAATGTCCGTCGAGGCCGGCGAGCCAGAGCGGCCTCGCGAGCTGGAAATTGTGGGCGTAGTTGGCGATGTGAGGGAGCGCATTGTGGGCGGCAAGCCCGAGGCGCATTTGTACATTCCCTTGGGCCAACAATACCAGTCCGACACACAGATCCATCTGAAGCTTGCCGGTGGCGGCCCGGAAGCGGAGCAGCGCATGCTCGAAACCGTGCGCCGGGAGATTCGCGCCGTGGATGACCATCTGCCGCTGCTCGCATTGAAGACCATGCGCGGCAACCTGGAATCGAGTATCGACATTTGGATTGTGCGCACCGGCGCGCGGGTGCTGGAGATTTTCGGCGGAGTGGCGCTGTTTCTCGCGATGATCGGGCTCTATGCCGTGAACGCGTACACGGTCGCGCGGCGGACACGCGAGATCGGCA
This sequence comes from Bryobacteraceae bacterium, assembly GCA_035314765.1. Classification (GTDB taxonomy): domain Bacteria; phylum Acidobacteriota; class Terriglobia; order Bryobacterales; family Bryobacteraceae; genus DATFZA01. The sequence goes on along the minus strand of DATFZA010000231.1, from coordinate 2,156 downwards.
TCCGCATGGCGCTGGGCGCAAACGCGTCTTCCACGCTTTCGATGATTCTGCGCGAGGGCCTGCGCGTCACCGCGGTAGGTCTAGGTTTGGGGCTGGTGCTCGCTATCGCGTTGGGACGAGTGCTGGCCGGACTTCTTTATGACATCCGCGGGTTCGATCCAGTGGTCCTGATCCTGGCGCCGTTGGTGTTGACGGTGGTGGCGTTGGCTGCCTGCTATCTGCCGGCGCGCAGAGCGGCGCGGGTTGATCCGATGATCGCGTTGCGCTACGAATAATCAAACCAACTGCAGGCGATGCGCGTGCGCGTGCTCCAGCTTGGCCGCTCTCGCCGGGCCCACCTGGAATTTCTCGCCGGTCATCTCTTCATAGACCTTGCCCACCTGCGCGCCGAGCGAATCCTTGCCCACGTAGCGGGCGCAACGCGACTGCTCCAGCAGGCTGGCGCGCAGATGTTCCAGATTGGCGGTAATCTGCCGCGGAGTGTGCTTGGCCGTAACTTCCGCGCCCACGGCTTCCCGCAGTTGCTGAAAAAAGAATTGTTGGTCGGCCAGATCGGAATCCCCTCCGCGCGCGCCATGACCGGGGCAAACGATGCGCGCGCCGAGCTTGCGGGCTTCAGCGAGCGTCGGGATCCACTGCTCCACATTGCCATCGCCGACGTAGTTATAAGGCCCGTTGACGCAGACGTCGCCGGTGAACAGAATGCGTTCCTTGGGTAGCCATGCCACTGCGTCGCCATGCGTGTGCGCCACGCCCAAATGCAGCAATTCCACGCGATGCACGCCATCGTCAAAGTACAGCTCTTTGGGAAACAGCAGCGACGGAGGACTCAAATGCGTGGGCTTGAGGTCAGCGCGCGCCCTGGCTTCCTCTTCCCACCTTCCCGGTTTGCCGCCGTAATAGCCGGTCTCGTACTTCATCATTTCCTCGACCACGCCCGTGTGGCCGACAGCCGTGGCGCCGTTGTCGATCCAGACCTGATTGCCATACGCGTGGTCGCCATGATGATGGGTGTCAAAGGCAAAACGAATGGGCTTGTCGGTGAGCGCGCGGATTTTGGGGAGAATCTCCTGGGCGCCTGAAGGAAAGTTGGCGTCGATCACCAGCACGTAATCCTTGAAGACGACCCAGCCGTTGTTGCAGTGGCCTTTCTTGGTGAGATCGCCTTGGTGGAAGTAGATGCCAGTTGAAAGCATATCGACCTTGTTAACGCCGCTCTCATTTAAAGCGGTTTGGGCGCCCAGGTTCGCGAGGCCCAGACTGCCGGCCGCCGCGGTTCCGCGCAGCAACGATCTTCTAGATATTTCGCACATAGGGACTAGGGTAGCGCTTCCGGAGAGGCGAAAGCGGGCGTTAGGCATCCCCTCACTGACGTTAGGGTTAGACGGTGTGAACCCCGTCTGACATGTGCTAATAAACATGGCGTCAGAAGTACTCGCGCATCCGCTCCCTCACGGTCGCGGTTCTGTTACGCAACCGAGCGCGTCAGCAAGCGGCCACTCGCTAGTACTTTGACGCCATGTTTAACATGTGCTATGAACATGTGTTATTAACAAGGGACTGGATTATGGCGGACGGTCGCATTGCCTGAACTGGGCCCGGAACGGGGCATTCCTCTCAAGGGGTATCGACGCGCGTTGCGCTTTGTCACTCCCTACTGGCCACGTCTGATTTTTGTGCTGCTGGCCGGCGTCGCCGCCACCGGTTTTGGACTACTGCAACCCTACATTTCGAAACTGCTGATTGACGACGCGCTGTTGAAGCGCAATTTCCGGATGCTGCTGGTGGTCAGCGGACTGATGTTCGGCGTCACCGTCGCGGGATTTGTGCTGAACATCCTATCCAGCTATCAGTACGTTCGCGTTTCTGCTTCTGTACTTTTCGACATGCGGGTGGCGCTTTACCGGCATTTGCAAACGCTCTCGCCGCGCTTTTGGGCGCGCACCAAGCTGGGGGATGTAGTCTCGCGTATCAATAACGACATTGCGGAGGTGCAGCGGGTCACTGCCGACAGTTTGTTGAGCGTGCTGTCCAATATCGTGTTCCTGATGGGAAGCGCCGCTATCATGATTTCGCTCAGTCCGAAGCTTTTCTTAGTGAGCTTGGCGGCGGTGCCCGCGGGTATCTGGGCCTTGCAACACTACCAGCATCGCTTG
>DATFZA010000230.1:0-4478 GCA_035314765.1 Bryobacteraceae bacterium | reverse complement strand
TCCAGGGCGCGGGCGTAGCCTTCCACGTCGTTGCGATGCCCGTAGAGCGAGTCAAAATCCACCAGGTTTGCAAAGATCAGGCCACTTTTCTGCTCGTCCAAAGCGGCCAGCGTCTTCTCCATCCCGTCTTTGTTAGACTTGGTCTTTTCATAGGCCTGAATGCCGCGGCCCAGAAAGATGTCGAAGATTTTTCCGACGCTGAACACGGGCACGCGGCGCGCTTCCAGTTGGTCCAGCAGCATTCCCTTGGGCGGCGGGACAGCGAAGTCCTTACGGTTTGTGGTCCGGGTGAAAGCGCCGGGCGAACCGGTAAATGGGCGCGCGATCACGCGGCCCACTTCAAAAGGTCCGCGTAGAATCTCGCGCGCGGTCTCGCAGATCTTGTAAAGCTCCCACAGCGGAATAACCTCTTCGTGAGCCGCCACTTGGAACACGCTGTCGGCGGAGGTGTACACGATGGGAGAGCCCGTGCGCACGTGTTCCTCGCCGAGTGCGGAAATGATTTCCGTTCCCGACGCCGCGCAGTTGCCCAGCGACCTGCGTCCGATGCGCGATTCGAACTCATGCATGATCTCGGGCGGAAATCCGTGCGGGAACAGCGGAAAAGGTCTTTGCAAATGAATGCCCACCATCTCCCAATGACCGGTGGTCGTGTCCTTGCCGGGTGAAGCCAGCGTGCAGCGTCCGAAGCTCGCAGTCGGGTCGGTTGAGGGCGGAATATTGACCAGTGGCTTGATGTTCCCTAATCCGAGACGCGCCAGATTGGGAAGATGCAGCGGGCGCTTGCGGGCAATGTTTCCGAGCGTATCGCTTCCGCAATCGCCGTAAGCCGCGCAGTCCGGCATCTCGCCGATGCCCACGCTGTCGAGCACAATCCAGATGACGCGATCGAAGGTGGTCATCTTTATGGACACCTGCACAGGCTAAAGCCCGTGCCACCACTCATGTTATGAACACAAGTCTGTATGCAAGGTGGCACAGGCTTTAGCCTGTGCAGAATGAGAACCTTGCCCAGGGCTTGTTTCACTGCGCCAGCGTCTCCAGCGGTTTCACAACTGGCGCCCCCAACGCTTCCTGAATGCGCTCGGTCAGCATGTCCACAAATCGCTCCGGAACAAAGCCATTCATGCGGCTGGCGATAGCGCCACTCTTATTGAAGACAACGGTAGTGGGGATGGAGCCGACCTGCAAGTTCTTCGAAAGGCCATCCTCGAAATACACCTTCTGGCTCCACTGGTTTTCTGTGACATAAGGCTTCACCGCCGAACGATCCTCATCGGTGTCGACCGAGAGAAATACGACGTCCGAGTTGCCAATGAATTTCTTCTTCACTTCTTCGTAGAGCGGATGTTGAGCGCGGCACGGACCGCACCATGTCGCCCAGAAGTCCAGGATAATCACTTTGCCCTGCAGAGACGCGAGTTTGAGCGGCGGACCATCCAGACTGCCGAGTGTGAACTGCAGCGGATCGGCCACTTGAGCGTTTGGATCGAAAGCGCGCAGCGCCGCGCGCCGGTTGTTCCATTCCGAGGATGTCCGGTCGTAAGCTTCGAGCACCACATCGCCGAGGCCGGCCTCGTTTCCCTTCAGCTTGCGGTAGAGTTCGGCCAGCCGGGCCCGGTCCTGAACCTTCTGCGCATCGGCAGAGGCGGAATGAAGCTGATCGATGCTGAAGAGGTTGGCCATGTATTCCAGGGCATGCTGGTGGTCACCCAGCTCGGCATACCAGGTGGACGCTTCGCGGGCCGCTTCCACGCTGGGGTAGATTTTGTAACTGGCCACCGCCAGAGAAACCGCCTTCTCTTTTTGCTTCAGAAGCCCGCTGGCCCGAGATTCGAGCAGCAGCGCGGAAGCTATGGCCTTGTCGGTTTCATCCTTGCGCCGCCCGGCCTCGCGTCCCGTGAACTGCCCAGCGCCAATTTCTTTGGCCGATTCGCGCTCCATCTGTTCGAAGCGCGCCGCGTAGGTCAGAGCCTTTTCAGCGCTGGCGGGGCTACCCTCGCGTACCAGGGCGATGGAAACCTGTTGCAACAGCGCCACATCGTCCGGCTGGGCCGCGAGAACGCGTTCGCCGAAGAGGATGGTGCGCTTGGTGTCCTTGAGATCGATGGCGGTCTTAACCAGGGCGCGTTCCAACTCCAGCTTGCGCGGAGAATTCGGAAAATGATTCAGATGGTCTTCCAGCGCGCGGATGAAATCCACGGGACTGTTGCCGGCTTCTCCCAGCGCGCGTTGCAGGCTTTCTGTTTCTTTATCGGGAGGAGTCGCAGGTTGACCCGCGGCCATCGCAATACAGCAAAACCAGACAGCGCAGAATTTCATGGCTGGGGTGCGCCGCCGCGAAAGGTCTCGGCCAGCGAAGCGGCGCGGGCTCGCGCGATATGCAGAAAGCTCTCGTTTTTGCTCACGCGGTCGAGCAACGGCAGAAACTGCTGTGGGGCGACCAGGCGCTTTTGATCGTAGGTGATCTGGATCAATGCCAATGCATGGTCGACGCCGAGCTTGTCAAAGTGCATCGTATTGTCCAGCTCGATGTACTCCTGTTCGCTTTCGGAGATCCGCTCAAACCAGTCAGTCAGCAGCTTGGCGTTGGGATCCTCGGAGTAATTGAAAATCGCTTCGTGCGCTTGGTCCCCATCCTCGAAGCGCAGTGTTTTCTTGCCCATGTTAGCCACCTTCAAGCCCGATTCCAGCGGGTGTTGAAAGTGATCCAGCTTGCCCGCAAGTTGGAACATCTCACGAGCTTCTGTTTCGGCCAATCGAAAGTGGAGCGGATTGTCGTCCTCAGTTCCTTCGCGGTAAGAGGCTTCGCCCGATAGCTCAACAGTGATGAGGACGCTCTCCGGTTTGCTGCCCTTAAAGTATTTCGAGAAGATCAGCCGCGGATTCGCCTGCAGCGCGCAAACGAGCAGGCCGAGCAACACCGCCAGTCTCATCGGGCCGCTCCAATTCTCAAATTGGGGCTCAATCCGAGACGCCGTTGCGATGCAGCGTGAGTGGCGTGGCAGATGGCCACCGCCATCGCGTCGCAGGCGTCTTCGGATTCAACCGGCTCCGCAATGTTCAAGAGTGAATGCACCATCATTTTCACTTGGGATTTTTCCGCGCGCCCGTAGCCGACCACGCTGGATTTTATCTCCAGCGCCGAGTATTCACCGAGCGCCAACCCCGCCTCGGCAATGGTGAGCAGTGCAACCCCCCGCACATGCGAAAGTTTCAGCGCGGTCTTGACGTTCTGCGAATAGAAGACCTCTTCCACCGCCGCATCGCTCGGAATATGCGTCTGAATCAGTTCCCGCAGTCCTTGGGCGATTTTCAGGAGCCGCAACTCGAGCGGTTCTTTGGGGCTGGTGACGATGCAGCCAGCTCCCAGCATTCGATGCGCGGAACCGTCGCTCTCGATCAAGCCGAAGCCGGTACGTTCGGTGCCGCAGTCGATGCCCAGAATCCGCATGGGCGCTTAAGCCATCGCTTCCAGCTCTTCTTCATCCACATCGAAATTCGAGAAAACGTACTGCACGTCTTCGTTTTCCTCCAGTACGTCGTTCAGCCGGAGCATGCTCTTGGCGCTGTTCCCTTCGAGCTTCATGAGGTTCTTAGGGACCATGGCGACCGTCGCCTCTTCCGGCTTGATGCCGGCTTTTTGCAGAGCTTGCAGCACCGCTTCATGCGCCTCCGGCGCCGACAGAATCTGCCAGGTGTCGCCGTCGTCGCGGATATCGTCGCCACCGGCATCCAGAATTACGTCCATGAGCTTGTCCTCGGTGGCTTTCTCCTTATCGACGTACATCTGGCTTTTGCGTTCAAACATCCAGGCGACACTGCCTTGCTCACCCAGATTGCCGCCGTTTTTGGAGAAGATGTGGCGAATTTCGCTGACCGTGCGGTTGCGGTTATCGGTGGCGGTCATAACCAGCACGGCGGCGCCGCCCGGGCCGTAGCCCTCAAACATGATCTCGTCGATTTGTCCGCCTTCCAGTTCGCCGGTGCCGCGCAGGATGGCCTTCTTGATGTTGTCGGACGGCATGCTGTTGGCCTTGGCTTCCGCGATGGCCGTCCGGAGCCGCGGGTTGGCGTCCGGATCGCCGCCGCCTCCGCGCGCGGCGATCTGAATTTCCTTAATGATGCGCGTGAACACTTTTCCGCGCTTGGCGTCGGTGGCGGCCTTTTTGTGTTTGATGGTCGCCCATTTAGAATGTCCTGACATGGTGAAAACCTCTTGCTCGAATGAGCCTGTTGGCGTGGCTCCGCTCAGCCGAGCGGTCGCGCGCTAAAGGATTAGCATATCAGAGTCGGTTTAGGCCTAGCCGGATGGGCTCGCCCGGTTCGAGCCTCGGGCCCGAGCGATGGCGACTGAGGCTTCCGACAGGGCCATGTTCCTCGTCGGAATTCGGGACAACGCTAGCGGACCCTCCGAAACTCGACCGGGTGCACGCCTTTGCCAAAGTTCACCTGGATCAGCACCCCTTCCCTTGTCA
>DATFZA010000229.1:0-4066 GCA_035314765.1 Bryobacteraceae bacterium | reverse complement strand
TTCAAGTGTCCCAGCTCGGTCGTTTTTCGAGATGAGCTGCCGAAGGGCGGGACGGGTAAAGTGCAGAAGAACATGCTGCGAGCGTCGGCAACTTGAAGTGATGTGGGGCGATCTCCCTGGTTCGCCACCGATGCCCGCGTCGGCCAGCGCAGGCCGGACCAGGGAGCCCGGTGATAATCCCGGCTGGGTTGCGGCTGGCATTTCTACGAGTAGGGCGTTTATCCAGGCTTGGAAGTCACGCCGTGGATAAGGAACCCGGAGGGCGCGGAGTCCTGCGAAGAGCGGCTGTGGCTTCCCAGATCGGGACTCGGGATAACGGCCCCGGAGAACGGAAAGTGCCATACTTATGGCATGAGCGTCCGAACCACGATCGATATTCCAGACGATCTTCATGCTGAGCTCCGGCGGCGAGCGGCGGCGGAGCGCACCTCGATCCGTTCGCTGGTTACCAGCGCCATCGAAACTACGCTCCGGCCGCGGCAGTCGCGACAGGTGACGGGACCTCTGGTGGGAAAGACGGGAAAGAAAGCGAAGCCCGCGGCTGGCAGCCCGAACAGGGAGAATCCGTACGACGTCTTATTTGCCTGATCTGAACGTATGGCTTGCCTTGAGTTGGGCCAACCATATGCACTCCGATGCCGCGTGGACTTGGTTTTCCCGGCAGAACGACAACCGATTCTTTTTTTGCCCGTTCACGCAGGTCGGGCTGTTGCGACTGCTGGCAACGTCCGCAGTGATGGGCAAGGATGTGCGGACGATTGGCGAAGCATGGAAGGTGTACGACCGGTGGCTGGAGGATTCGCGAGTCCGCATCCAGCAGGAATCTTTTGGACTGGACGCGGCTTTCCGTGCCTCCACCCGTCCGGTTTCCCGCCTGTCGTCGCCGAAGGCGCTGGGCGATTGCTATCTGCTTGCGGTGAGCCAGGTTACCAATACTACGCTCGTAACGTTCGACCGGGGCCTGGCATCCGCGTGCGAGAAGGCCCGTCAACGCGTTACGCTGCTCTGAGCCTCGCGCACACCTTTCCGGCGCACGCCGTCTGCATTTGAGTAGGCGATGCCCTCTCCTGGCGCGTTCCGCACTTCCGACATTGCCTCTGCTCCATCGTCCGCGCTTCGGCTTCCCCAACGTGCTAAAATTCGCGGCATTTGGAAGGTCCGGCGCGGACCAGCCGTTCGCCCCACAATTTTCTTTCCCGATTGAGGCTCAGTACGTCAACTCAACGCCCTAACCAGCCGCCGTCCACGGCGAGTACATGCCCGTGCACGTAGTCGGCTGCGCGCGAGGCCAGAAAGACGACGGCGCCGCCGATATCGTCCGGTTGGCCCCAGCGGCCGGCGGGAATGCGGTCGAGGATGGAGCGATGGCGGTCCGGGTCTTCAGCGAGTGCCGCCGTCAAGTCGGTGTGGACGTAGCCGGGAGCGACGGCGTTGACGTTCACGCCTTTGCTGGCCCATTCGTTGGCGAGAGCGCGAGTCAACTGCGCGACGCCGCCCTTGGCCGCGGCGTAGGCAGGAACGGTGATTCCGCCTTGGAATGACAGCAGCGAAGCCACATTGACGATCTTGCCCCGGCCGCGGGCGAGCATCCCGGCGCCGGCGATTCGGCAAAGGCGGAATACGCTGGTGAGATTGACTTCGAGCACGGCGTCCCAATCTTGGTCGGTGTAGTTTGCGGCGGGAGCGCGCCGGTTGAGGCCGGCGTTGTTGACCAGAATATCGACCGCGCCCATGGCGGCGGTCGCGTCCGTCACGAGACGAGACGTTGCCTCGCGATCTTTCAGATCGGCGGCCAGGCAGAGCGTTCGCGCGCCGCTGGATACCCGGATTCTCTTTTGCGTTTCGGCTGCCGGTTGTTTACTCGAGTGCAAGACCAGGCTGGCTCCAGCTTCGGCCAGGGCAACGGCGATGGCCGCGCCGATCCCCCGCGATGCTCCCGTTACCAACGCAACTTGGCCGTCCAGACGAAAGGGATTCGCCATTTTCAAAACTGGCGCAAGGCTTGTTCCAGGGCTTCGACAAAAAAATATTCGCCCCAGATCACGGACTCGTCGACGCCCAATTCACGGTGAATATGATAGACGCCGCCGCGGAGAATTCCTTCCCATTTCTTCTCTTTTTTGCCGAGATGCTTCACGCATAGCGTCCGCAGGATATAAAGCGCTGAATTCCAATACAAATGCCCTTTCACCGGGTCTTCCGCCAGCCGGCAGAGCCGCAGAAGGCCGGAAGCGGCAATGGCCGCAGCGGAGGTATCCAGCAGTTTGCGGCTATCGGGAGGCGCGGCGAAATCCCAGGGACAGACGCCATCGGAATTGCTGTGCGTAATGTAATAATCCGCGCAGTTTTCGGCCGTTTGGCGGAAGCGCGGGTCCCGGCTGTATTCGTATGCCACGCTGAACCCATACAACGCCCAGGTGAGACCGCGAGACCAGCAGGAATCGGCGCGGTAGCCCTGCTGCGCGGATTGGCGCAAGAATTCGCCGGTGTCTACGTCAAAGATACCTTCCTGAGCCGTAGAGCCGTCTCCGCGAACCAGTACGCGCCGCGTGGTCAGAGAATGACGAACCGCAATATCCCGCAGCCGCTTGTCGTTGGTCTCGCGAGCGGCGTAAAAGACCAGACCGACATTCATCATCAGATCGATGAACAGCGAATCGTCGGAGACAAAGGAGCGAAGGTATTGACCGTTCTCTCGAAAGCGCAGAGCCAGCGTCCGGCCCGCCTCGATGAGCACATCCCGTAAATGCAGTTCTTGCGTCAGCCGGTACCAGCGATGATACGTGGACAGGAAAAGAAATCCCAAATCTTGCGAGTCGTGATCTTCTTTCCGCGGCTCAATCTGCGTAGTGTAGCGGATCGCCTGTTCGCGCCAGTAACTCGGGTCGCTGCCGTTCTGCGCATTCCGCTTGTAAAAGATCCACATCAAGCCGGGCAGAAATCCATCCGCCCACTGGGTCCACGCCGCGCCTTCGTGCTTCCACTGCCCGTTGACGGTGTACATCGGATAAAAATCCGGGTACTTCTCCACCAGCTTCCGGACTTGATGCTGCGCGAATCGAAACGCTTCTTCGAAGATCTCGCGGTCCGACTCGAGAAGGAACTGTATCATTGCCTCTCGAATTGTATCAATCCGATTTGGGGTTCACTTGGCGCGGCTGATCAGACGCAGCCGTGTGCCGGCCGGCAGCGTCCCGTAGCCGATAGAAATTGTGTTGGGCTCCGGGCGCTCGGCAGGAGCACTCGACAACGCGATCGAAAGATCCGTGTGCCATGCCCGAGAGAGTTGATTCACACGCGCGGTCAGATCGATCCTTGTTTTTTGAAACTCGAGGGACGTCGCAATGAAGCGAATGCGAAAACCGGTCTCGCCGTGCTCGATGTCATCGATGCGGCCGCGGACGATGGCCCCTTTCGGCGCCAGTATCTCTCGATTGGCATGCAAGGGTTGCTCCAGTAAGGCACTCACCGGATCGCCGATCGCCGCGGTCCGGGCGTCGATGTTCCCGTTGAGCGCGAGGTCGAGGGAGAATATTTCGGGCAAAGATAGTGGCTTCACGGTCTCCTCGGCCACGGCTGCGGAGGCGATCTCGGTTCCCTCATCCACAAATTTCAAAACAGACTCGCCTTTGAATTCGTGGCAGTTCTGAAACGTAGTTTGGTTGCGATTTTCCCGCCCAAACTGGTCGGTGATCCGTAGCTCGGTTTGGCGCGGCAGGCGAAAGCTGGTTCCACCAATCTCGACCGAAGCGAATTCGACCGTGTTCGAAGCGGCGGAAATGCCCAGAAATGGAGGAATCGCGTCCACTATCACCTCGATGCGCTGCACTTCCAACGACTCCGCGTCCACCCAAAATGTTCCATGATAGGCGACCAACGCATCCTTCGGCGGCACTCGCAAATGGTAGCCGCTGGCGGCCAGCGGTACGCGATATTCATAGCGCAAAACGGCGCGATCCGAGAACGTTTCGGCGAGCGGCGGCCCCAAGACGGCATCGGGCGTGAAGAATACCGCGCGTTCCAGCAACGCGAAATCCCCGTTGCCGATGGTTCCACTCACCAGGTG
>DATFZA010000228.1:0-16437 GCA_035314765.1 Bryobacteraceae bacterium | reverse complement strand
GCCTGATACTACGCTCACGCCGGTGTCGCGCACCATTGGCCAGGATCAATTGGTGGATGAAATGATTTTCTCGTTCACCCATACGCAGGAAATGCCCTGGATGCTGCCGGGCGTCGCGCCCACCAATCGCCGGGTGGAGGTGCCGCTGGTGGCGATCGTGAAATTCCGCGACGGCAAACTGGCGCACGAGCACATCTATTGGGACCAGGCGTCGGTGCTGAAGCAGATCGGACTACTGACGGATGCGTCGCTGCCGGTGTTTGGCGCGGAGACAGCGAAGAAGGTGCTGCTGAGCACGGAGCGCTAGAACATGCGCAAGAGGCCCTCGTCAAACACAAACGGTTTTGGTGGTTCGACAAGAATGCGCGCGAACTCCGGATGTGCGGGATTCAACAGATAGTTGAACTCTTCCGGAATGACAGCCGAACGCACACGGAGCACGGCCGTCGCACCGGACTCAAGCCAATGGTCGCCCAGTTCTCGTGGTCCGGCATCCGGGAGGTGTTTCTTTATGTCTTGCTCGCTGAGGATGCTCAGTTCGTCAGGGATCGACGCACTCACGGAGACATATCCCGTTGGAAAATCCTGTCTGGACATATGCGCCAGATTCTCGAGAACCGCGAGAGAAATGCTTTGCGCCATATAGACGACGGCATGGCCGGGGGAATTCCAGCGGCCACCAACCCGTTTGGCGCCCTCGCCGTCTAACCGTGCGTGAACAGCCCGGCAGACCCGGTAGACGCGCTGGCTCATTTACGAAGGAATGTTGTGTTCAATGCGCGTGAGGACCTGCTCGATCAAATCAATGCCGCCTTGCTCCGCGAGCAGTTGCGACGGTGAGCGATCGCCAAGCAGTGGCAGCGGAGTCCGCAGCCAATGAGACGCTTTCTTCTCGTCCCCAAATACGCCGACGGCATGCGCAATTATTGGTAGGATTTGTTCCAAGTCTGGCCTTCGAGGTGGGTCGATTTCATGCGCGGAGCGGTAGTGGTCGTGAAGCAACAGCCGGTTCTCCAGTTCCTCAAATCGAGCCTTGGTCACAGAGTGCTTGGGATCCTGTATTGTCCAGCCGAGGTCGATGATCGTCTTTAGCGTTTCGATTGCGTTTTCTCGGGCGTACTCCTTCTCGCTATCGGGCAGCTCATTGTAGGGAACCACGACCGGACTCTCTTTCACGGCGTCGTCACCCGCGCCATAGCGCCTCCCCTCACCAATTCGACGTCGAGCCCAGAAATCGTGATTATTGGCGGCGAGTTCCTCAACGAGATGGTTTAGGACGTCGCCCAGTTCAGCATGCGAATTGTCAATCGACCTCGGATCGGACGGCATGGCTAGACATCTGACGATCCCATTGTATGCCTTTGAATGCGACTACTTCACTGTTGCCGTGAACGGGCAGGCAATTGACTGTTCCGCAGGCGCAGATCAATCCCGTGCCACTATAACTGGCAGAGGCTTGAGCCTTTGGAGATTGCAACTTACTTACTTTACGGAATTACTGTACGAAGTACTCCCGCGCCAGCTCTGGCTTCAGATCCAACGCCTTCCGCCAGCACTTCCTTGCTTCTTCCTGTTGCCCCTGATTCTTGAGCACATGCCCCAGATTCAAGAGCGCCTCAGGAAAATCCTCCCGCTCCGCCAGCGCCTCGTTATACAGTCGCGCCGCATCATCCAACTGCCCCGTCTTCTGCAGCAGCAGCGCAGTGTTATAGAACAATTCCGGGCTGCGTTCGCCACTCTCGATGAGGCGCGCCTGAAAGTCGAGCGCCTGATCGAAATGATTGGATTCGATGGCCAGCGCGGCCAGCCCGCGGATCGCATCCGTGCATCCAGGGTTAGAGTCCAGCGCGGCTTGAAACGACTTGCCGGCCGAATCGAGATCGCCGGCTTTCCATTCCGCCAGCGCCAGGTTCAAATGCGCTTCGGCCCAGCCGCTGCGTTGCGAGAGGCAGGTCCGGAAAGCTTCGCCGGCGCCGGGAAAATCACCCCGCGTCAGGCGCAGATGGCCCAACCGGAACCAGGCTTCCGCCAGCTCGGGTTTGGCTTGCAGCAACTGACCGTAGAAACGTTCGGCATCGGCGTTGGCGCCTTGTTTCTCGGCCAGAATCGCAACATTCAATAGCGCGTCATGCAGATCGGGATCGAGCTGCAAAGAGCGTTCATAGGACAGGCGCGCTTTGTCCGGCTCCTCGAGATTTTGGTAGACCACTCCCAGGTGAAAATGGGTTTGGGCGGCGTTGGGGCGCAGTCGAATCGCCTCGTTGTAGGCGTGGCCGGCTTCCTCCAGGCGGGTGCAGTTCTGCAACGCCACCCCAAGATTGAACCAGCGCTCGAACTTGTCTTTTCCAGTTTCCACCAGCTTGGTGCAGATTTGGGCCGCAGCCTCATAATCTTTTTCGGCAAAGGCAGATGTGGCCAAACCCTCAAGTGCTAGTTGAGAAGCCGGCCGCAGAGCCAGCAGCTTTTCGGAGTAGTCGCGGATGCCGGCTTGGTCCTTGCGGGCCAGGCTGACGATCAGCACGTTGGTCAGCGTTTCCTCAGAATTCGGATCGCGCGCCAACAGGGTTTTGTAAAGATCGGCCGCCGCGTCGAGTTTTCCGGTATTCTGCAGCGCCACCGCTTTTCCAAAGATCGCCGTCATATTGTCGGGCTCGATCTGGAGAACCTTCTCAAAGGCTTCCATCGCGGCCTCGGCGCGCCCGGCGCGCAATTGGCTTACCGCCATCCCCAGGGCGGCATCGGCTCGTTTCGGATCGGCCTCGGACGCTTTGCGGAAATGCTCCGCGGCTTCCGGCCATTGTTCCTGGCGCTCCAGACACACGGCCAGGTTGAAGTTTGCGGGCCCATGGTTCGGATTCATGCTCAGCACCTGCGCATAGCTTTGAGCTGCTTGATCGAACCGCTCCAGGTCAAACTCCATCTGCGCCTTGGCCAGGTAAAGCTCGGAACCCCCGTCGCCGGCATCGGCCAGGTTCTGAATCTGCTCCAACGCCTCGGAAGTTTTGCCTTCCAGGTGGAGCGAAACAGCCCGCGCCAAAGTGGCCTTCGGCTGGCCCGTTTCCGCCGATGATGCCGTCTTCTTTTCCCTCATATCAGTTCAAAGTTCCGCCTTTCGTAACGTTTGCGTTCGTGGCGCCCAGCGGGGCCAGGTAGGCGCAAAAACGCCCTAGCGCATCGTGTTGATGGCTCACCTCGACCCAACGCACGCGAGCCGCCTCGCCTCTTCCGCAAAACAGCCCCACGCCGCCTCGCTGAAAAGTGTCATCAGAAAAGAAATCGACCACTTTGCCTTGGGCCATTATGGTGAAATCGTTCCCGTGGACATCAATCTCCATGCGGTACAAAGTGTCTGAGCGTACCTGCACCGGCAGGATATGGTCGGCAAACTTTGTCTTCCGGCCTTTGATTACCGCATAGCGTTGCACATGGACTTCCGGTAAGGGCCCGGGCCGCGTTACTTCCAGTTTGACGGCGTAGTAATTGTCCGTGTCGGTGGCGCGGAAAGCGCAACCCATCGCCCGGTTGTCGATGACCCCCAGAAACTCGAAGCGGTAATCGACCATGTCCACCGTGGGTTGAAAGATCGCCAACGAAGCAGGCCGCACGGAACCCGTGGAATCGTAAGACCAATCGGCGATTCGGTTGTTACGGCTCTCCCACTCGTCCAGCCCGGCGCGAAAATCCTCCACATACTCGACCGCGGCGCGTTGGGCGATCCGGGTTCGCATGGTTTCCCATTGTTGCGCGAACACCTGTTGGACGCCTTTTTGCGGTTGCGCCGCCATTTCCGGAACCTTCACTTTGACCTTAGGAAGGGCCGGCGCCATCGCCAGGAATCCGAACAGCGGCAGAGCGATGGTCATGACTTTGAGATCGGAAGGCGACTGCGTCCATACCTGTTTGAGCCAGGCCCACGAGCCAGAAGCGATTCCCACGGGATGCGGCAGGATGTATCCGGTGATGGCGTTTTCAAACACCTCCGCTTGGGTGGTATGGGAACAGGCGAACGGAGCTCTCTGGGGAACCGGGAGCGCCTGGGGAGCAAGCAACATTACTGGGTGATCGGTAGCCTTCGGAAACGGGAGCGGCGCCAATTCATCCCATCCCGGCAGGCACCCGGTCCATATGGTTCGACCGGGTGTGCTGGGTAGACAGGGCGAGAAGATGGGGTCGTCTTTGTCGGCTGAAAAGCCGTCGGCTGAAAAGGCCTCCGCCGTAAGGGCGGACGCTGAAATATCGCAAACCACTGGAGATGCAGGCGTTAACGGCTCCAACGGAGCAAGCGTAATAATCTTGCCGTGGAGCGATTCCCACTCCTTACGATGCTCCTCGCAGCAGAACTGCACTCCTGCCATGCTACGTAGGGGCGCGAGTTCGGTGTAACACAAACTGCAATGCATGCGTCTGGAGGATTTCGCTCTAATACAATCTTATGGTCGGTATGAAAGGGAATACTACTCGGTAAATCGCCTAGGCGCGAGGGGAGACTTAGCCTAGACGTAAGGCTTTAGACCCAGCTGAACTGCCCGACTGTAGGTTGTGAAGAAGGCGCAGTGGGCGGCTGCTATCTTCCGTTTCGCCCCACCCGGATTGACCCGATGCCGGCTGGAACCTGGTCTAGCCCCGAACGTCAGTGAGGGGATCAAGCACCCTTCCCCTCACTGACGTTTGCGAGCTTGATCAAGCAGAGATCCCGCGACCTACAGTGGCTCCGGCAGCGAAAGAGAGGCCTTCGCCAGCGCCCTGTCCAGGACCTGCTTGGATTCGTCCTCGCTGATTCCGCGGCAGGTCGAATACTCGGAAATCAGCATGTGGCGGGATCGGTCCAGCATCTTTTTCTCACGGAATGAAAGGGGCTTGACTGTTTGGATGATCAGCAGCCCTTTCAGGACTTCGGCGACTTCGAGGAGCGAGCCGTTCCGCATCTTGTCGCAGTTTTCCTTGTAGCGATCCTTCCAGTCGACCTTCGATTTGCATTGGCCGGCTGACAAGAAGGCTAGCATGCGCGATAAGTCGCCGCATTTGGTCACTCGCCGCAATCCTACGTCTCCCGCGTGAGAGAGGGGCACCATGACCGTCATGCTGTTATAGTTGAGCCGCAGCAGGTAGAAACGTTCAAATTGGGCTCCGAAGGCCCGGCTGCTGATGTTTTCGACGACCCCGATTCCGTGATTCGGGTAGACAATCTTCTCGCCTATCGTAAAGTGGGTCATACTTGGACCAATACACCTCGTCTGAGTTCTGTCAGTTACACTAACCACCCCGGAAGAGTGATGTTAAGCCTACTGTCATTGTTTTGTCAAGCGAGACACTTGATTTCTTTGTCGATAGGACTCAAACAGTCGTATAGGAAGGCTGGCCCTGCCACGCCAGCGAATCGGATTGCGCTGGCCATGACACTAAGGCGAGGTGCATACTGGAATGTGTGCCGCGACGGTACGCAATTCGGAATTTGGGCTCCCAGAAATCACAGATTTGAGAAGAAACCGTTTGTTTTGAAGCAGAAGTCGTGTGTTATGAATATTCAGGAGCGGGATCGGCATGGCACTCCAAGTGCTGTGCTCTCCTGAGATGCAGGGTTCATCACGCGGTGGAACCCTGTCTATCCCTCTGACTTTGTTTGGACTCTAGGGCGGCGCCAGTTGCGAGAACTGAAAAGTCAGCTCATTAGCGCTCTACTGTTTATTCTTACAGTAGCCGCGGTGTCCTGCGCCATCATCAACTTCCGTCAGCAACGCTCGTTTCAGCTTCCCTATGATGGCGTTACCTGGGTCGACCGCGACCTGGATCAACCCGATCGTCAGCACATTATCGCGATCCATGTAGAGGACGGCGGTCCTGCGGATATGCAGGGCCTGCGTCCCGGCGACACGTTGGTCTCGATAAATGGGAGGCCGATCCATAAAGTTTCCGAAATTCCCGCCGCCCTCCAACAAGCCGGTCTGTGGGTCAAAGCCGAGTACCTGATCCGCCGGAATAACGTCGAGTTCAAAGCCCCGGTGATCATCGCGGAGCGGGTTCCGGACCGGTCGCTGTACTACCAGTACATGGTCGGAATCGCCTATTTGTTGATTGGGTTGTTTGTCTACTACCGGCGGGTAAATGCGCCCCGATCGGTGCATTTTTACGTCCTGGCGCTCGCTTCCTTCATCCTGTCGTGCTTCCACTTTACGGGGAAGCTCAACTCCTTTGACCAAGTGGTCTATTGGGGCAATGTGGTGGCTGGAATTGCCGCACCCACCATCTTCCTGCACTTCTGTTTGATTTTTCCGCAGCCGCAGAAGTGGATCGCCCGCAAAGGCCGGGCGGTCTTGGTCTATCTGCCCGGCGCCCTGTTGCTGACGCTCTACGTTCTCGTGGCGAAGGGCATTTTGCGGGTCGCGGTCTCGCTGCTGGAAGTGAACTGGTTCCTGGACCGGCTCTGGCTGCTGTACCTTAGCGCCTGCTATCTGGGCGGGGCGCTGGCGCTGACTCTGCAAAAGCGGCACATCGAAGATCAAGTGGTGTTGCGGCAGCTAAAATACCTGCGCAATGGCGCCGTCATCGGCGTTCTGCCCTTCACGCTGATTTATGTCATCCCGTACGTGCTGGGTTCTTTACCAGGGCCCTACCAGAAAATGGCGGTGCTCAGCCTGATCTTGATCCCCATTACCTGGGCCTACGCCATTCTCCGTTACCGCCTGATGGACGTCGATATCATTTTCCAGCAAGGTTATGTTTATACCCTGGCCACGCTGGTAGTGCTGGGCATTTTCTACGGGCTCATCTTCTCCTTCACCCGGCCGGAGGACCTGAGCCCGGCGGCGATTGTCGGCCTGATTCTTTTTGCCACGTTTATTTTCCAGCCGATTCGTTCCTGGTTGCAGGAGCAGTTGGACCGCTATTTCTTCTACAAAGACCGCTATGACTACCGGCGGACGCTGATCGAGTTCGCCCGCGAACTGGGTGCGGAAACCAATCTCGATCGCATGCTGCATTCGGTAGCCGACCGGCTGGTGCATACGCTTTCCATCCAACATGTGGCGTTTTTCCTGTGCGAAGACGGCGCACAGCGCTTCCGGCTGCACGTGACGCATGGGTTGCGCAAAGAGCGGGCACAGCGCGGTCCGGACCAGCCCGACTTGAGTTTTTTGAGTCAGCACGCCATCGAGCCCTATCTGTTTTTTGAGCGTACGCGGCGCATGCTGGACGCCGCCTCGCACGAATATCCCCGGCCCGTACTGGCCACCATCGCCGACCTGGACCTGACTTACTATTTTGCCTGCAGCGTGCGCGGGCGGACCATCGCTTATCTCGGCCTCAGCCGCAACGACAAGGGCGATTTTCTTTCGAGCGACGACGTGGAACTGGTCACCACGCTGTGCGGCTACGTCGGCATTGCCATTGAAAACGCCCGCCTGTACCAGTCGCTCGAGCGCAAGGTGGATGAATACGAGCGGCTGAAGGAGTTCAGCGAGAACATCGTGGAATCGCTGAACGTCGGGATTCTCGCGGCCGATTTCGACGACCGCGTGGAGAGCTGGAATACGCAGATTGAGCGGCTGACCGGGATCCCGCGCGAGCGGGCTGTGGGACAACGCCTGGCGGATGTGTTTCCCCGGGAACTGCACGAACAGTTTGCCAAAGTCAGCGGCGAAACCGGCGTGCACAACATTTACAACTTTGTGATGGGCAACGGAAACGGCAACGTCAACGGCTCAGGGCCGCATATTTTGAATATCGCCATCGCCCCGCTGGTTTCGAAGGAACTGCAGCGCATCGGCCGGCTGATTATCTTCGACGACATTACCGACCGCTCTGAACTTGAACGGCGGCTGGTGCAGGCCGACAAGCTCAGCTCCATCGGTTTGCTGGCGGCGGGCGTGGCCCACGAAGTGAATACGCCGCTGGCCGTGATCTCCACCTACGCGCAATTGCTGGCCAAGCAAATCTCCGGCGACGATCAGAAATCGAAACTGCTCGAGAAGATCGCCAAGCAGACCTTCCGCGCCAGCGAGATCGTCAACTCGCTGTTGAATTTTTCTCGCACTTCGTCCACCGATTTTGTCGAGTTGGACGTGAACCGGGTGATCAAAGAGACCGTGAACCTGATCGAACACCAGTTGCAGAAGGCCGCGGTGGAAGTGCAGCTCAATCTCGACGCCGGTCTGCCCCTGGTGAAGGCCAATGCCGGCAAACTGCAGCAAGTCTTTCTCAACCTGTTCCTGAACGCGCGCGACGCGATGCCCTTTGGCGGCGTTCTCTCGGTCCGGACCAGCGCCGACGAAGGCGTGGCGCATATCTATGTATCCGATAATGGAGAGGGCATCGCTCCTGAGAATCTTGCGCGCATTTACGACCCATTCTTCACCACCAAGGGCGCCAAAAAGGGCACCGGACTGGGTCTTTCCGTCACCTATGGCATTGTTCGCGAGCATTCCGGATCGATCGAAGTGGAGAGCCTGCCCGGCAAAGGAACACAGTTCTCCTTGGAACTGCCTCTAGCGCGAAAAGCGGTACATGCCTGAAAAATATCCCGAAGACATTCCCTCATCCGGCCTGCCGAAAGGGAAGATCCTGGTTGTCGACGACGAAGCCGACATCCGCGAAAGCCTGGAGACCATCCTGACTCTGGATGGCTTTGCCGTCGAGACGGCGCAGAACGGCACGGAAGGCTTGCAGAAGATCGAAGCCGGAAACTACGATCTCATTCTGCTGGACCTCATGATGCCGGACCGCTCTGGCATGGAAGTGCTGGCGGAGGTTCGCGAGCGCGACAAGGAAACGCCGATCTTCATGATCACCGCCTACGGCTCGGTCCAGGTGGCCGTGACCGCGCTGAAGAACGGCGCGAACGATTACTTCTCCAAACCCTGGGACAACGAGAAGCTGATCATTGAGATTGAGCGCATGATCGCGCGGACGCGTTTGGAGCGCGAGAACACCCAGCTCAAACGCGCGCTGAAGCAGCGCTACAGCTTTCCGAACATCATCGGCAAGAGCGACCGCATGCTGCGCATTCTCGATCTGGTGACGCAGGTGGCGCCCAGCCGGACGACCATTCTGATCTCGGGCGAGACCGGCACCGGCAAGGAACTGATCGCCAAAGCCATCCATGCGCACTCGGCGCGCGCCGACCAGATGTTTATCGCGGTGAACAGCGGATCGGTGCCCACGGATTTGCTGGAATCGGCTCTGTTCGGGCATGTGCGCGGTGCCTTTACCGGAGCGGTCGCGGCGCGCAAAGGGTATTTCGAAGTCGCCAACAAGGGAACGATTTTCTTCGATGAGATCGGCACCATCAGTCCCGAGACGCAGGCGAAGCTCCTGCGCGTGATTCAGGAACGGGAGTTCATGCCGGTGGGCTCGACCGACAGCATGAAGGTGGACGTGCGCATTCTCGCGGCAACCAATCAGGATCTCAAGCGGATGGTGGAAGAAGGCAAATTCCGCGAAGATCTGTATTACCGGCTGAACGTGATCAACCTGGTGCTGCCGCCGCTGCGCGAGCGCAAGGAAGATATTCCCAACCTGATTGAGTACTTTTTCACCAAATTCTGCCGCGAGAACGACAAATATCTGAATTCCGACGGCATCAGCACGCTGACTTTTGAACCGGAAGCGATGCAATTGCTGATGGATCACAACTGGCCCGGCAACGTGCGCGAGTTGGAGAACGCGGTCGAGCGCGCGGTGGTGCTGGCGGCCACGCCGCTGGTTCCGGTCCACGTGCTCCCGGACACGATTCTGCAAGCCGGCGGCGTGCGGATCCGGCGCGATGAGAGCGGGTATCTGCCGCCCGATGCGACGCTGTTTGAGATCGTGAACGATTTCGAGCGGCGCAAAATCATCGAGATGCTGGAGACAGTGAACTACAGCCAGACGGAGGCGGCCGAGCAATTGCGGATTCCGCTGTCTACGCTCAATCAGAAAATTAAGAGATTGAATATTGAGGTACGGCGCAAGGGCGGGGCGGGGGCTTAATCATCAAACTTGCCTTGCTGGTTGCGATTGGGTTTTGCTGTCGGAGCGTGGAGGCGCAGGCGTCGCTGTGGAAAAGCGTCCCGACGGACTTCCACCCTCTACAGCCAGCCAACCCTTCCGAAAGCCAGCGGAGGTCAATCGCGGTGCCCCTAAGAGCCCGCATGGCGGCATCACACGGCTGGTGTGCTGCTTTTCCTTCAGACGAATGGCTGACGAACTTGAGCTACAGCATAGTCCCTGTTACATCAGGGCGCGAGGTTTGGTTGGTCGAGGCTGGCGAAGGCTGCGCGCGTGGTGGCCAGGGCTCGAATGGCGCCATGTGGCTTATTCGTTTTGACGGCGGCAAGCCGGTTCTGCTGGCAAGTCCTGAGGAGGATTTCGGCGGCTACCTCTATTCGATACAGGACACGAGGAGTCACGGTTATAAAGACCTGGTGCTCGGGTGGCATATGAGCGCGAACGAAGCGGACTTGACCTACTTCCGATTCGATGGTCGAACCTATCATCTGATCGCTACCGCGACGTGCGAATTTGATGAAAGCGGCGTTGCAAGAATTACTCCTGACCTCCGTCCGAAGAGATACCGCTAACCGCTCCTAGCGTTGTTCAACCCCGAACGCGCCATAATAGAGTCGTGTACGTTCCCAGAGCGTTTACGGAGCAAGCATTATTCCAACTCTGGGGGACGACTGGAGCGGAGAGCCGGCGGTTTTCTTCATGGTGATCCTCGCCGATGCCGCCAGCCGGAGCGATCGGCTCTTGCGCGTCAGCAATCAAGTCTCACAAGCCATCGAACAACTGGTTCAGCCTCTGGAAGAATGGGGCGTGCTTCCCTACTTCAACTTTCGCAGCCAGTCCGAGCGCAGGCCAAACTCAATCAACCGACCTTGGCCTAGCGCATGGCGTTTCCCGACGATACGCTCGAGCTGGCCCAAGAGCTCGCCAATTTGCATCCTCAGAGTCGGTGGACGTCAATGGCCGGCCCGCTCAGAGGGGCAATCGGAGGCGGACCGGGACACTGAGCGCGGGCGTCTTCATTTTTCCGGCTCAAACCGTAGCGCGGCCGAGTTCATGCAATAGCGTTGTCCGGAAGGCTTCGGGCCGTCGGGAAAAACGTGGCCCAGATGCGCGTCGCAGCGGGCGCAGAGCGCTTCTGTGCGGGTCATCCCATAGCTGCGATCGGTCTCTGTAGTGACGTTCTCCACCACTAATGGCTCGGAGAAGCTGGGCCAGCCGGTCCCGGACTCGAACTTGGTTTCGGAACTGAATAGCGGCGCTCCGCAGCACACGCAGGAGTAAGTGCCGGGCGCGTGGTTGTCCCAGTATTCGCCAGTGAAGGCGCGCTCCGTTCCCTTTTTGCGGGCTACCTGAAATTGCTCGGGCGTCAATTGCTTGCGCCACTCCTGATCGGATTTGACAATCTTGTCGGACATATGGCTATTGGATGTTGTGGTACGGCAGGGTGAAACAAAATGTCGCGCCTTCGCCGGGTTTGCCTTCCGCCCAGATGCGGCCCTGGTGCCGCTCAACGATTCTGCGGCAGATGGCCAGCCCAATGCCGGTGCCAGGAATTTCGGCCCCGTGCAGGCGTTTGAAGACGCCAAAAATTCTTTCCGCGTGAGCGGGATCGAAGCCCATCCCGTTGTCGGCGAAACAAAAGAGGAAATGGCCATCCTCCGGCGTCGCAGTCAAATGGATCTTCAGCGGCACATCCACGCGGCGGTATTTGATGGCATTGCTCAGCAGGTTTTGAAACAGTTGCGCAAGCTGTGTCGAGTCTCCCTGAATCTCTGGCAGGGGATCCGTCTGGATTTGCGCGCCGCTCTCCTCCATGGCGGTTCCGAGGCCGGCCACGACATCCTCAAACACGCGGCTGAGAGAAACCGGATGAAATGCGTCGTCGGGCGTATTAGGCGAGTGCATCACCCGGGCGTAGAACAACAGATCGTCGACCAGGGCCTGCATGCGCGCGGCGCCGCCGACGATGAACTCCAGAAACTGTTTGCCGCTGGCCTCGAGTTTGTCTCCTTGCCGCAAGGCCAGCAACTGCGCGTAGCTGGTGACCGTGCGCAGTGGCTCCCGCAAATCGTGGCCGGCGGCATAGGCGAACTGCTCCAGATCGGCATTGGCGGAGCGCAGTTCCATCTCCGCCCGCTTGAGGGCGGAGATGTCCAGATTGATTCCGGCCCAAGCGGTGATCACGCCCAGTTCGTCCCGCACGGGCCCGCCGCGCACCAGCGCCGGATGATATTCGCCGTCCAGGCCGCGCCAGCGCATCTCTGCGTCAAACAATTGGCCCGTGCGCACGCATTCCGTCCAGGCCGGCATCAGCGTCTTGGCGTCGTCGGGGTGCAGCCATTGCGCCCAGCCCAACTCGTTGCACTCCTGCTGGGTCGAACCGGTTAAATCGAAAAAAGATTGGCTGCCGTAAATGTTGCGGCCAGCGGCATCGGTGATCCAGATACCGTAAGGGATAAAATCCCCAATTGCGCGATAGATGCGTTCGCTCTGGCGCCGGGCACTGATGTCCTCAATCACGGCTACCGTTTGCCTTGGCCGGCCGTCAACGTCTTTCACCATCGACACGGTGGTCTTCACCCAGAGATACGAACCATCCTTGCGGCGATAGCGCTTGTCCAGCACGAAAGAATGGATGCGGCCGGCCAGCAGCTCGCCGTATAGCGCGCGGTTAGCCTCGCGGTCGTCGGGATGAGTGATCTCGAAGAAAGTCCTGCCAATCAATTCTTCAATAGCGTAGCCGGTCATCTCGGCCAGCCGCGGATTGACCGCGATCAATCGGCCCTCGGGGATCCCCGCCAAAGCCATGCCCGCTGCCGCGGTATCGAAGATGCTCCGAAAGCGAGCTTCGCTGTCCTGCAAAGACTGTTCTGTCCGCTTGCGGTCGGTGATGTCCATCACCACGCCCACCATGCGCTGTCCGCCGCCCGGCTTATCAAAAACCTGGGCGCGGCCCTGCACCCAACGGACTTGGCCATCCCCGCGGATCATGCGAAATTCATTAACTAAGGGAAACCTCGCCTCAATGGCTTGGTGGGCTTCCCCGAGCGCCCGCTCGCGGTCTTCTGGCGGTATCCGATCCATGAACCCGAGAAAGGTGGGGGGCTCGTCCGGCGAAACCTGAAGCATTCGATAAATCTCATCCGACCATTGCACCTGATCGCTCTCGAGATCCCAGGCCCACGACCCGATGGCAGCGCCTTCTTGAACCTGCCGCAGCCGGTGCTCGCTTTCCCGCAAGGCCTGTTCGAACTCTTTGGCGTCGTGAACGTCGAGCATCGTCCCCAACCAATGACTGACGGCGCCGGAGGAATCTCGCACCGGGACGGCTCGCGCTAAATGCCAGCGAAACGCTCCGTCGCTTCCTCGTCTCAACCGGCATTCCAACTCAAAAGGGGCGCCATCGGCGACGCACTCGCGCCACCGGTTCCAAGCCTGGGGGCGTTCGTCCGGATGAACCGCCGCCAGCCAGCCCTCGCCCGCCGGCGAGAGTTCTTCGATTCCGGCATACTGCTTTGCCATTTCGCTGAGGTAGCGCACATGGCCGTCGGGATCGGCGCCGAAAGCCTGTATCGGAAACGCATCGATCAGCGTTTGAAACTGCTGGTCCATGCCGCTACGCGACGGAAGGAACTGATTCTCCTGACGCAACCGACTGTTTTCTTCCTCCAGTTCGCGCAGGCGGCGATCAAGGACTCCTGGCTGAGGGGAGGGGATTTGCGTACTGGCTTCTACCGTTACCGGAGCGTCGTCTCGTGCGTCAGGGTTCTTGAGACGCGGCACCCCCCTAGCATACTAAAAGGAGCAAGCCTCCCTGGATTCTTTCTGCCCGTCCGGGTGCTCTAGAACTGAGCGAACTCTGTCACGTAATGTCAACCACGACGACGGCAACGTCACCTTTCAATGGAAGGACTATCGCCGCAAAGGCAGGGAAAAGTCACGTTGCATGACGCTCGCCTCCGGCGAGTTCATCCGCCGCTTCCTGCTCCACACCCTGCCCCATCGCTTCCCGCGCATCCGGCACTTCGGTTTGCTGGCCAGCCGCCATCGCCGCCAAAGGCTGGCCCTGTGCCGGCAACTGCTTCTCTCGCAGGTGACCGAACTGCTGCCCGACCTCGCCGCCTGGCACCAATTCAACCAGGCGCTGGACCCGCTTCCCCGGCGCTGCCCCAAGTGCGGAGAGGGCGTCCTGATTCGCGTTGGTTTCTTGCCCGCCTATCGCTGGCCCGCACAACCACCACCGGATACCTCACGACGCTGCGGCGCCTGATCGCAACCGCCCACACTTTGCTTCACCGGCAGCGCGCACCCGTAGTGCGTCTACACGCGCCATCGCCGTTCGCCGAGACTCTCCATTCCTCCATCTATCAGCCGGTTGGCATGCCCGCCTCCGCCTCTTCGCTCCTCACACCGCTCCCGCCAGGTCCCCGGAAACGATCACTCCCCCAATTTACTTCCCACTCCTGAGTCATTCTCCTCAGCCGCAGCATTCCTTCTCCATAGACCGGCTTTACCCCGCGGTTTAGTTCACCGAGCGGTCTCAACACTTTCGCGGCGGTCCATATCTTCCGCTCCCTGCTCTCGCACGCCGCGAAACTGATGAGACCTTTTTCAGTCACGCCCCTCAGAAATATCGCTAACCCCAATCCCCACATCCTCTTCCCGCCAACCCCTCCCCGCCGCACCCCCCGATTTTCTTGACCTCGCCTGCTATCGTCAAACCGAAAGGACTTTTACAACCATGCAAACCGGTCCCAAAACCGCCGAAGGCAAAGCCGCCTCTTCCATGAACGCGACCAAGCACGGCCTCAGCTCCAACAAAGTCGTCCTCCCCGGCGAAAGCCGCGCCGCTTACGACCGTCTCGTCGACACCCTTATGGACGAGCACCAGCCCGGCTCACCCACGGAAGCTCTCTTGGTCGAAGAGATGGCCCAAGCCCACTGGCGCTTGAATCGCGTCCGCTATCGCCAGGACACCGCTTTCGAATCGGAAACTCTCGACGCCAAGCTCCTGACCTTGCTCCATCGCTACGCCACCACCTACGAGCGCAGCTTCTTCAAAGCATTGCAAACGCTCAAGCAACTTCAAAAGGAGCGACTAGCCGAACCCCAGCAAACTTTCGTTTCGCAAAAAGCCGAGCAGGAGGCTTTCTTCAAAATGACGGACGCCCTCACCGCCCCTCCCGGCCCGCCACTGGACTTCGAGAACGTCGAGGATGCCGCCGCGCCCCGCGCCGCCTGACCAACTAGCAAAGACAAAAGGACAATTGGAATCGCCATGAGCAACGGGGCACTTCTCACCGCATATCGCTGCAATCCAGCGCGGAACCCGCCTTGCAACCCGAATAGAGTGGCGGTTATACTGAGGCAACTCCGTAAAGTGCACTAAGATGCCCGATTTTCAAAAGATGGACCGCACTTGGCTGTGCAGCGTGCTGTTCCTGGACATCGTGAACTACTCCTCGCAGCCTGTCGATACGCAGATGAAGTGGAAGGCGCGGTTCAACGGGTATCTGGGCGAGGCGATTCGGAATGTGCCCGAGAGCGAACGGGTCATTCTCGATACCGGGGATGGCGCCGCCGTGTGTTTTCTCGGCGCTCCGGAAGTGGCGATGTTTGCCGCACTCGAACTCTTACAGTGCTTCGTTCGAGACGAGCCGGCGCAGCAACACGCATTCCGTGCCCGGACCGGAGTCAACCTCGGACCGGTCAAGCTAGTGAAGGACCTGAACGGCAGGCTCAACGCCATCGGCGAAGGGATCAACTCCGGACAGCGAGTCATGAGTTTTGCTCCGGAAAACCAAATCCTGGTCTCGCAGTCTTACTTCGAGGTGGTTAGCTGCCTTTCCGACGACTACAAAGCACTCTTTAGGCTGAAGGGAATCGAAACCGACAAGCATGTCCGGGAACACACCGTCTACAGCCTCCTGCCACCCGCGTCGGGAACGTGGCCTACGCAAGCGGCAGGGGCCGGTCAGGAGCGGCCCGCCGAACCCCCGCCTTCGGCCGTGCTTCCAACGGCAGCGGCGCCGCTGCCACCACTGCCGGTCGCAAGCGCTACGGAACAGCGGCCTCAGAAACGCAGCCCGCTTCCGCTTCTCGTCGCAGGCATTCTCGTGATTTTGGTTGCGGCTGGGCTTACCTGGCGTTTCGCCGGTTCCGGAGGAGCCAAGGCATCGTCCCAGGAATCGTCGGCGCCAACTGCGTCGCCCCCCAACGCCTCGACACCAGGAAATCCTCCGGCGGGAGATGTCCCAGTCGCCCAGGGTCCCGCTCAGGACCAAGCGGGTCAGGCCCCTCCGGGCCAGGCCGCACCCGCACCAAGCAATGCCCCGGGCAGTGCCCCAAGCAATGCTCCAGGCAATGCTCCAGGCAATGCTCCGGGGGGAGATGTCCCTGCCGCACAACGCCGGCCCGCACCGCCTGCCGCGTCACCCCCAGGCCAGGCCGCCCAGG
>DATFZA010000227.1:0-5293 GCA_035314765.1 Bryobacteraceae bacterium | reverse complement strand
TCATGAAACAACCTAGCCAGTCCTTCCGGACCGCTCCCTGACGGTCGCGGCTCAGTCACGCCTTCTGAGCCGCGACCGTTAGGGAGCGGTTGAACTGGTTGTTTCATGACAGGCCCATTAGCGCGTCGGCACGGGTTGCAGTTCGCGCGTGGTGATCACGCGATCGATCAGTCCATATTCCAGAGCCTGCGGCGGCTCGAGGATATAGTCGCGGTCGACGTCGCGGGCAATTTTCTCCACCGGCTGACTGCAGGCTTCGGCCAGGATTTCATTCAGCGACTGGCGCATGCGCAGAATCTCCCGGGCGTAGATGTCGATATCCGCCGCCTGCCCGCCCAGACCGCTCATCGATGGCTGATGAATCAGGATGCGCGAATGGGGGAGGCTGTAGCGTTTCCCCTTGCTGCCACAGGCCAGCAGAACCGCGGCCATGGAAGCGGCTTGTCCCAGACAGTACGTCACGATGTCGGGTTCCACCAAGCGCATGGTGTCGAGAATCGCCAGGCCGGCCGTGATCGATCCGCCAGGCGAATTGATGTACAGCGAAATATCCTTTTCCGGATCTTCGGCCGCCAGAAACAGCATCTGGGCAATAATCAGATTTGCGACGTTGTCATCGATCGGGGTGCCGAGAAAGATGATGTTTTCCTTGAGCAGCCGTGAGTAAATATCAAAAGCGCGTTCACCCCGCGACGTCTGCTCCACCACCATCGGTACCAGGACGGAATTGTTCATCGGAAAACTCCCTTCGAAAGAACCATCATAGCGGATGAGCGTTCACCCGATTCCAATTCGCGCGGCGCTGGGTGAGCCCCACGGGGTGAGCCAGAATGGGTAAGCAATGACACGGGCAAGTGACAGAAAGGCACATATGGACAATTTTTTGGCAGGAAAACGAGCAATTGTGACCGGCGGAAGCCGCGGGATCGGACGCGCCATCGCCGAAAGTTTGCTGGCGGCGGGCGCGGAGGTAGCAATCTGCGGCCGCGACAGCGCCGTCTTAGAAGCGTCGGTATCCGAGATGAAAGTCAAACACGACGGCCGCATCCACGGGCGCGTTTGCAATGTCGCGCATGCGACAGACGTGTCAGATTTCTTTTCCTTCATCGATGCGCGGCTCGGTGGGCTCGACATCCTGGTGAATAACGCCGGAGTGGGCGCTTTCAAAAGCACCGCGGATCTCACCATCGAGGATTGGCATCGCGTGCTTGATACGAATCTCTCCGGTGTCTTCTACTGTTGCCATGAGGCGCTGCCCCGCTTGCGGCGCCAAGCTGGCGGCTACATTATTAACATCAGCAGCTTGGCTGGAAAGAATCCGTTCGCCGGCGGCGCGGCTTACAACGCTTCCAAGTTCGGCCTGAACGGCTTCAGCGAAGCCATGATGCTCGATCACCGTTATCACGGCGTGCGTGTCAGCTACATCATGCCCGGAAGCGTCAACACGGCTTTCGGATCGGGAAATGACGATTCGGAAAAAAAATCCGCAAGTTGGAAGATCGATCCATCGGACGTTGCCAGCATTGTTATGTTTCTACTGCAAACACCCGATAGATGTCTAGTGAGCAGAGTTGAGGTTAGGCCGACAAAACCGGTCAAGTGAATCAAGCGCTCCGTCCCGTCGACGGAGTCAAGGTTGACGCGTTCCGAGGTTCGTCCTGAGAGTGACGCGTTCTGAGACTGATACGTCCGGTTGAGATTGGCACGCCACTTGCTCATAGCGACATTGGAAGTCAAGTGAGGGAGGGCAAGGAAAGGGAGGCCGGACATGGTGCGGGTGAATGTTCCTTTAGATCCGTCTAAGACGGGGCGTGAAGCGACGACGCTTGAAAGCAGTTTGCGTAAGCTCATCGTCGGCCAAGAAGAGGCCATCGAGCAGATTGTAAATATTTACCAAATGCACCTTACGGGGATGGCTGCGCCTGGCCGTCCGATCGGCAACTTCCTGTTTCTCGGCCCCACCGGTTCTGGCAAGACGCGAATCGTGGAAGCCACCGCGGAGGCGCTGCTCAGAAATCCGCGAGCGGTTATCAAAGTGGACTGCGCGGAGTTCCAACACAGCCACGAGATTGCCAAGCTGATTGGATCCCCTCCCGGATATTTGGGACATCGCGAAACACATCCACTGCTCAGCCAGGAAGTGTTGAATCAATACCACACCGACACCATGAAGCTTAGCTTCGTGTTGTTCGACGAGATTGAGAAAGCCAGCGATGCGCTATGGAATTTATTGCTGGGCATTCTGGATAAAGCTACCTTGACGCTGGGCGACAACCGCAAAGTAGATTTTTCGCGCGCCATGATCTTCATGACCAGCAACTTAGGCGCTGGCGAGATGAGTTCCATGATGTCTCCGCGCTTGGGCTTCAATGCTTTTGAAACGTCGCGTCAATCGTTGACCGGCATCACGGACGAAAAGATGAACGGGAAAATCGCCCGCACCGGAACTGAGGCCGCGCGGCGCAAGTTCACTCCGGAGTTCATCAATCGTCTCGACAAGATCGTGACCTTCCGGCCGCTGGGCACTGAGGAACTGCGCAAGATCCTCGACATCGAATTAAAAATGGTTCAGCAGCGGATCTTTTCGACCTCGCCGGATCGCTCGTTTGCTTTCACCACCACTGACGCCGCCAAGGATTACCTGCTCGAACAGGGCACCGATATGAAGTACGGCGCACGCCACCTGAAGCGCGCCATCGAGCGGTTGGTGGTACAGCCGATGTCCAACCTCATCGCCACCGAACAGGTGCGCGGCGGCGACTGCATCAAGGTCGACTTCGATGCGAACAATACTTGCATCACGTTTCTCAAAGAAGCGGAAAGCTTGCCGGTACACATGATGGCGGAACTGGTCGATCAGTCGATGCTATTGCCGAGCTTAGCGCTCGCCAGCGCCGCAGCCGCGGAAGCCGCCCGGCCCGCGAACGCCAAACGCCGCGCCAGCTAGCCGAAGCGTTGAATACTGCGCACTTGCCACAACGCGCGCCAATGCAACCCACTAAATTGGCCCGCCTACATCAGCACCGCGCCTCGAACTAGCCCCGCGCGTTAGCGAGGGGACGCGAGTCGCGCAAACTTACGCGGCGCATGAAACATCTTGGTCGGTTTTGCCAACACCACCGAAGCAAGCCGTCCGCGTGTCAACCCCACCTATTATGTAAACCGGCGAAGATGTGACCGAACTGTTTTCCGCTGTTTGGGGGGGATAACGGGCTTCGAAGAATTGTGCCACCGGCGTCCCCTCGCTAACGCTCGGGGCTAGACTAGGTTTGCCAACACCACTGAAGCAAATACGCCCATGTCAACCCAACCTATTATGTAAACCGGCGAAGATGTGACCGAACCGTTTTCCGCTGTTTGGGCGAGAAAACGGGCTTCGAGAATTGTGCCACTGGCGTCCCCTCGCTAACGCTCGGGGCTAGACTACTCGGGGCTAGACTGGGCTAGACTGGCAGCTCCCGCGCTCTACGAAGCGCACTCACCCCGACCAAGCTGCAACGAATAACCAGTATTATCGCCCCAGTCCTGGTACATTTCCGGAAACATCTCCGCTGGCTTCGCCAAATCGTTGGTCATCGATCGGAAGGTTTCAATCTTGAAACGTTGCACATATTCCCGGAAACTTTCGCCTTCGGCCCGATTCTGGACATAGTGTTCCAGAACGCGATCCACCGCCACCGGCGCCAACCTGGCCGCAATGCTCTGAATGGCGAAGCCAAAGCGGATCACGCCGGTTCCGTCCGAACCGCCTCCCAGCAGCATCAAATAGTAGGGGACTTCTTGCCCGTTGATCTTACGGGCGTTCCCATAGAAACCCAGATCGCCGATCCAGTGCTGCCCGCAGGCATTGGGACAACCGCTGATATTGATCTTCAACTTGCGCACCAGCGGGTCGGAGTGCTTCTTCACCGACTCAGCCAAAGCTGCGCCCAAATTCATCGATTTGGTCAGCGCCAAATTGCAACTATAGGCGCCAGGGCAGGAGACCACATCGTCGATTTCGTGTGCGCCCGAGTCCGCCAGGCCGATCAACCGCAGCGCTTCATATACTCGCTTAAGATTGCGTTGAGGAATCCAAGCCAGTATGACGTTCTGATCGATGCCGAAGCGCAATACGCTGTCGCCGCCCTTGCGCGCGATGTCGGCCAGGCCGCGCATCTGGCTGGCCACCAGATTTCCTTGAGCAACTTTTACCGTCGCGATGAAATATCCATCCTGTTTCTGCTTCTGCACGTTGGTTGCGAGCCATGCTTCATAATCCCGATTCGGATGTCCGTTGGTTGCCAAAACGGGAAGCAGTTCACCTGTCCCCAGCGGTGGTGGTACCGACTGAAAACCACCAAACCCTTCCGGGACCGAGTCCGGTGTCGGAATTCCTCCTTTGGCCAGGATGTCCGCGTACTCTTTGTCCACCTGCTCCTTGAACCAGGCAAAGCCACGCTCACGAACCACGAACTTCAAGCGCGCTTTGTTCTTGTTGCCCCGATTGCCGTATTGATTGAAGACCCGGAGCACCGCTTCGCAGCGGTTCACCAGTCGTTCAGCCGGCAGAAAGTCGTCCAGCACCTGCGCTTCATTCGGCAATGGCCCGAGTCCGCCGCCGGCAACCACACGAAAACCGCGCTGGCCCTGATGGATCGTCGCGCGAAAGCCCAGGTCGTGAATGCCGCCCACCATGCAATCTTCCTTGCACCCGGAAAATGCGATCTTGAACTTCCGGGGCATGGCGTCAGTCAGCTCCCGGTGCAGAAACGCAAAGGCCGCCTGCCGTGCGTAGGGATGCACATCAAACGGCTCGTCTTCCAGCAAGCCGCTGACTGGACAGGCGGTGATGTTGCGAACCGTGTTGTAGCAGGCCTCGCGCGTGGTCAGCCGAACATCGGCCAGCAAGTGCAACAGCCCCGGAACATCCGGCAATTTCACAAAGTGATATTGCACATTTTGGCGTGTGGTGAGATGCGCCTTGCCGGCCGCGAACAGATCGGCGGCCGTGGCGAGCTGATCCATCTGATCGGCGGTCACCGATCCGCTAGGCACTTTGGTCCGAATCATGTGCACGCCGGGTTGCCGCTGTGTGTACACTCCCCGCCGCAGGCGTTGGGCGCGAAACTGATCGTCGTTGATCTCGCCCGCGACCCATTTCTCAGACGAAGCGCGAAAGGCCTCAATGTCCTCCCGAACGGTCTGATCGTATTGCGCTTCCAACTCGGTTGGAGATAAGGTGGGAACTTCGTGGGTAACAGGCATGGAGGAATCTCTACTGCTTCCTATGATAATACGCTAGTTACGATGC
>DATFZA010000226.1:0-2174 GCA_035314765.1 Bryobacteraceae bacterium | reverse complement strand
TTTCGCTTGGTGAAGTGGGCGTGGAGAACGGGCGGCTTTTTGGCGTTGAGCTGGACATCGATGGTCCAATATTCGCGCTTGATGAAGGCGCGGATCTCGCGCTCCCGGTCCACAATCATGCGCAGAGCGACGGTTTGGACGCGGCCGGCTGAGAGACCGCGGCGGACCTTATCCCACAGCAGCGGGGAGATCTTGTAGCCTACGATGCGGTCGAGAATGCGGCGCGTCTGCTGCGCGTCGACCAGATGCAGGTTCACGAAGCCCGGTTTTTCAAACGCCTTCTTCACGGCGTTGGCCGTGATTTCGTTGAACATCACGCGGAAGAACTTGGGCCCGCCGTTCTTCTTGGTGTCCAGCTCTTCCTGCAGGTGCGAGCAGATGGCCTCACCTTCGCGATCCGGATCGGCCGCGAGATAGACGTTGTCCACGCCCTTGGCTGCGGTCTTCAACTCCGCGATCAGCTTCTTTTTTCCTTCGATGACCTCATAACGGGGTTCGAAGTTGCTTTCCACCGCGACCGCCAGATCCTTCTTAGGAAGGTCCTTCACGTGGCCGAGCGAGGCCTTGACGACGAACTGCTTGCCGAGATACTTGCCGATAGTTTTCGCCTTCGCCGGCGATTCGACGATGACGAGAGATTTAGCCATTGAATGAATCCGTACGTGTGATTACAAAAGTTGTCATCTGAAACTACCACACTTTAACAAAGCTCTTGCCGGGGAGTTGCCTTACTACTCCTAGCATCTCTAGCTCAAACAGTGCGGCAATAGTCTCTGATGATGTGAACCTGGTAAAAGTTTCCAGCAGGCGGTCCATCTGGATGGGGACGTCGGGCGGAATCGCGCTCAAAAGGCTCCGGCAGATGGGGGTGAGAGGCGTCTCTTCCTGTTGATTCAAGGGGAGTTGTCCGCCATAGCGTGCGCTGGCTTGGGCGGCCAAAGTACGTCGGGCTTCGGGGGCCAGATCTTCCAGGATGTCGTTGAAATCCTGGACCAGTTTGGCGCCCTGCTTGATCAAAAGGTTGGGCGCCCAGCTCAGTTTCGAGGTGATATTTCCGGGTATGGCGAACACCTCGCGCTGCTGTTCCATGGCCAGGCGGGCGGTGATGGCCGAGCCGCTGTACTGGGCGCCCTCGACGATCAAGACGCCCAAACTCAGGCCGCTAATGATGCGGTTGCGCATGGGAAAATTCTGCGGATAGCCGGGCGTGCCCATCAGGAAATCGGACAGCAGCAAGCCTTTTTCGGCGATCTCGGCTTGCAGTTTGCGATTTTCCTCGGGATACAGCACGTCGATGCCGCAGCCGAAGACGGCTATCGTGTTGCCGCCCATGGCGAGGACGCTCTTGTGGGCGGCGGTGTCGATGCCGCGGGCCATGCCGCTGACGATGGTGAGTCCGGCGTGGGCCAGATCGGCGGAGAGGCGTTCGGTGGCGGCCATGCCGTAGGGGGAAGGCCGGCGCGTGCCCACGACGCCGAGCATGTGCGACTGGAGCAGTTCCAGGCGCCCGCGCGCGAAGAGGATGGGCGGGGGATCGTAGATTTCTTTGAGCAGGGCCGGGTAGCGCGGATCGGTGATGGGTATGACGGTCGCGCCGATGGCCTGCAGTTTCTGCTGCTGGTCGGCGGCGTCTTCAAAGGTACAGCCGCTGGAGATGGTTTGCGCGATGCTGCCGGAGAGACCGGCGGCTTCCAGGTCGCGGCGGGAAGCTTCGAAGATGGCTTCGGGGGCGCGGAAGTGCTCGATGAGCCGGTTGGAATTGCGCGGGCCCAGGCCGGGGACGGCGCGGAGCGCGAGCCAGTAAAGCGTGTCTGTGGTCGTCAAGATAAGGAGTGGGTTGGAGTGCGGAAGATCTCATGGGGAAATGGGGGGCAGGCACTTCCACATCGCCGTATCTCCGGGTTTGGCGTGAGCACTTCAGCGAAATGGCGATTAACCGCTCATGTGGATTCGCAGAACCGGAACAGTCGGGAACATGAGGCTAGAAAAACGTCGCCTGACTTCTGCGACTTCTGCGACAGAGTTCTGCGACCGCACCGAAATCAACGCCAGGGCTGCGACGAGCCTCTTTGAGCGTTGATTTTGCACGAGACATTTGCAACATACCAAGCCCTTTGCTTGCGGGCCTTCGGCCGATGATGCAAAACTTACCCTTTATGGAACACGGTCCGATA
>DATFZA010000225.1:0-2754 GCA_035314765.1 Bryobacteraceae bacterium | reverse complement strand
CCGGCATTGTAAGAGGCGAGCGTCGCTTCCCACTGCCCTTCCAGTTGATCGAGCAGCATGCGCAGGTAAAATGTCCCCAGCCGGAGACTGGTGTCCGGCTGATACAGCATGTCGGCGCGGAAACCCACCAGGCCGATTTTGCGGCTCAGCTCGCGGCCCGTCGAAGGCAGCACCTGCGTCAGCCCGTAGGCTTGCGCGCGCGATAGCGCCTTGGCGTTGAATTCGGATTCCTGACGCACCAGACCTGCCACCAGATATGGGTCGATCCGCCGTTCTTTGCTGTACATTTCGAGCGGCTCCCGATACGGCAGCGGGAAAGCCAGGCGCAGGAACTGCAGATTCTCCGCGGCGATCGGTAAGTACAGATAGCCCGGGGCGAAGCGCTTGATATAGCGGATACCCGTTTCCGGTTGCTCGCGATCGGTGGCCAACTGAGCCAGAGCGACAGCGACCACTTGCGGCTGGGAGTCGGTGATTGCGGCAAAGCATAACTCGCCGTCGGCGAGATCGTCCAGGCCGGCGGAAGCGAGCAGGCGGGCCCGCTCGATCCGGGTTTTGGTCGGAAGATCGGGAGTGAAGGTCTCAGGCCGTTTGTGCGGGTCAATCAAGCCATCCGTCTCGCGCGCGGATATCGCCGCCTGAGCCACGGAGGGCTGGCGCAGCCGGTCGCGGGCGAGCAAGGCGTAATAGAAGTTGGGATAGTGGGTGACCAACCGTTGATACCAGGCATGGGCGGCGGCTACGTCGCCCCGCGCTTCGGCCGCGCGCGCCAGATAGTACATCGCGCCGGTCGTGTCTTCCGAATCCGGATAGCGCAAAATATGCTCGCGCAGCAAGGGAACGGCAGACTGTTGATCGTGCAAGTATGCGCCAAAGGTCATCTTCCAATGACAGGGAGCCGAGTGGGGATCGGCCGGGAAGGCTGCGGCACAGGCGCGATATAGCGGTTCGGCCAGGGCTGGTTCATTGCGGCGCGCGTAAAAATCGCCCGCCGAAACAAGTGCGGGCAGACGCCATTTGGACTGCGGGTAGAGCTGACCGAGACGCGCCAGAGCAGCGTCCATTTCGTTCACGTTGTCCACCCGCTTGGCTGCTTGCGCCAGATACGAAAGCCGCTGGGCTTCGGCGTCGGCGGTCTGGACGGTAAACGAGTTGAGGTAGGTCAACGCCGCCTGATTCTGGCGCGATTGGAACTCGGCGACACCAACCAGCACCTTGGCCCGGTCGAGGTCGGCGCCAGAGAGTGAAGGCAGCAGAGCTTGCAACTCCTGCCGGGCTTTGGCCGGCGCGCCGCCATCGATGAGCTTGCCGCAGCGAATCAGCAATTGCGACGCCCCAGGCTTGCCGTAGCGCACCAACGCAACTTCCGCGTCCGCGCCGGCCTGCGTGGCCGGATGCTCCACATAGATGTGTTGGAAACGCGCGGCCGCTTTGGCCGGATCGCCGGCCATCTCATAGGCATGCGCCAGCAGATAGTCGGCCTGCGGTTCCACGAGTTGTGCCAAGTGCTTCTCAACCACCTCAATGGCTTCTTTAGGCTGGTTGAGTTTCAGGTAGGAGTTGGCCGCCAGAAGCACCGACTTGCCGAGCAGCGGAGAAGCAGGCTTACTATCGAACACGGATTGCAAAGTCTTGACCGTGCCGGCATAGTCCTGGAGTTCAAACAGGTTGGCGGCAGTAAGAAAGGCGACGTAATCCTGGACCGAGGTAAGACGTTGCTGGATGGCTTTCAGGTGCTCCAGCGCTTCTTTGGACTGCTTGAGTTCGGTTTCGGTAGCGCCTAACGCCAGCAGCGCCAAGGGCTCTTTATCGTGCTGCAAAACCGCCGCGCGGGTGACCGCATTGGGTGTCTTGCGATAAGCCTCGACAAGCTCCTGGAGCGTCGCCGCGCCGAAGAGGGCCGGAGCGAACAACAGAATGAGCAAAAAGATGTCTAGCCCCGAACGTAAGTGAGGGGACCGAGCGCCCATCCCCTCACTTACGTTCGGGGCTAGACGGTCAGTAGCATTTCGTGGCACAGGCTTTAGCCTGTGCTGACTAACCGCCTTTTTCAGCAACCTGTTAAACCAAGGGGCCCGGATAATCGGCGCCAAGCATTTGCGCATCGTCGTTCGCCAGCGTTTTCAAAAGCTCCCCATGTAAGTAATCGGCCATTCCCGTCGAATTCTCGAGGAACCGGCTGCGAAAAACCTGCCGCCGCGCGTCGATCTCCTGCCCCAGCGACTGATACAGGTCGCGATTCCGGCGGCCCGATTGCAGCGCCTGCGCATGATAAAGAACAATTTCGGCTACTTGCGTGCGCGCTACGCGCTGGGCTTCTAGATGCTCTTTGCGCTGCGGCGTGGCCTTGGGCGTAGCGTCGAGAGCTATCAATCCCGCGGCTTTTTCCTGACCCGGCTGCTCCTGTCCTGGCAGCAGGGCCCCGGCGACATTGGCAATGAGTTCCAGCGCGTTCGCGTCCACCTCCCCGTCGGCGTAGAGCACGGCCGCCACGCGGTTGGCTCGCAGGATCGGGAAAAGCCAGCAGCGGCCACCAGGCACTTCGGTCAGGTAATTCGCTAGACCGGCGGACAGTTCGCCGCGGGTGCGCATGGCCACGATGGAGTCCTTACTTTCTATGACAGCGGCGAAGGCGGGAACCGTTGCGACTGGGATGGGAGTGAGGTCAACGCCTTGCAAACGCAGGGTATTGGCGCTAACCGTAAACACCAGCGCCCGGGTGCAAAACGAAGCCGCCGCTTCGGCCAGCGCGCT
>DATFZA010000224.1:0-11433 GCA_035314765.1 Bryobacteraceae bacterium | reverse complement strand
CCGGGAAACCGATGAGGCGTTGTGGAATAGGTTCGTGGAAGAGGCGGTTCGTTATGAGCCGCCCTATTTCTACGAGTTCTTCCAGGAGGATTCCGAGGCCGGTCCGACCCGCGAGAGTGCGGTTGCGCTGATCGCGTCCGCGTGGCGGTCGCAGCGGGCGCGAGAATGGCTGCGATCGGCGGCAGAGCATGATACGGATCGGATGGTTCGGTCGGCGGCCATTCAGGCCTTGGCGCGCGCCTGGAAGCTCGATCCAGACACTTTGCCCTTCCTGAAAGATCGTGCCCGGTCCGGTCAACGCTCGGATGTGCGGCGGCTGTCCATCCAGGAATTAGTGCGCCTCTCGATGCTTCGTCCCGGCGGCTTGCCATTGCTGGAGGATTTGGACCCCTCCGCTAAAGACCATGATGCGCGGATGGCGGCCGTCCAGGAGCTGGCACGCGGCTGGAAACTCGATCCCGAAACTTTGCCCGTGCTGAAGGATCGCGCCCGCTTCGATGGATACTGGGGCGTGCGGCGGGCTGCCGTCCAGGAGTTGGCGCGCGGCTGGAGGCACGATCCCGACACTTTGCCCTTCCTGAAGGATCGCGCCCGCTCCGATGAAAGTGAGTGGGTGCGGGTGGCCGCCATCCGGGAGTTGGCACGCGTATGGAAGCTCGATCCCGAAACTTTACCCTTACTGAAGGATCGCGCCCGCTCCGATGAAAACGAGTCTGTGCGGCAGGAGGCTATCCGGGAGTTGGCATTCGGGTGGAAGCTCGATCCCGAAACTTTGCCCTTGGTGGGGGAACTCGCCTGCTCCGACGGCCATGTTGTAGTACGGCGGGCGGCGATCCAAGAGTTGGCGCGCGGCTGGAAGCTCGATCCCGAAACTTTGCCCCTACTGAGGGCTCTCGTCCGCTCCGGTAAGAGCCATGTTATGCGGATCGCGGCCGTCCAGGAGTTGGCGCGCGGCTGGAGGCTCGATCCCGACACTTTGCCCTTCCTGAAGGATCGTGCCCTCTGCGATGAATATTCGGGAGCGCGTCGGACGGCCATCCAGGAGTTGGCACGCGGCGGGAAGGTCGATCCCGACACTTTGCGCTTCCTGAAGGATCGCGCCTGCTCAGATGGCGACGCCTATGTGAGGCAGGCGGTCGTCCGGGAGTTGGCGCGCGGATGGAAGCTCGATCCCGACACCTTGCCTCTACTGAGGGATCGCGCCAGCTCCGATGAAAACCATGTTGTGCGGCAGGCTGCCATTCAGGAGTTGGCGCGCGGCTGGAGGCTCGATCCCGACACTTTGCCCTTCCTGAAGGATCTCGCCCGCTCCGATGAAAACGAGCATGTGCGGCTGACGGCCATCGTGGCGTTAGCGCGGGGCTGGAAGCTCGATCCCGACACTTTGCGCTTCCTGAAGGATCGCGCCCGCTCTGATAAAAACGAGTCTGTGCGGCGGGCGGCCATCCAGGAGCTGGCGCGCGGCTGGAAACTCGATCCAGAAGTGGTCGAAATGGTGAACACGTTATGCCCGTAGTTCGAAACGCCCGTCTGATAGAGGTGGTGACACCGGAGGAACGGGACCAAGAGGCATGGTTTGCGCCTTGCGTTTGCGGCACAATAGGGATATGGTCAAATCGGTCGAGGGCGTTTACCGCAACGGGAAGGTAGAGTTATCGGAGCCCATGGACGAGCCTGAAGGGTCGCGCGTTATTGTGACGTGGGTTTCGGCGAGTCCGGCTGACCTTCGTGAACGCGGAATCGACGAGACTCAGGCTGCCGATCTTCGCCGCCGGTTGGCCGCATTTGCCGAGGATTGGGAACGACCTGAGTTGGCTGTGTACGATGATTTGCCACCGCGGTGACGTTGTGCTGGTTTTGTTTCCGGACTCCAATCTGCGAACGGCGAAACGCCGGCCGGCCCTGGTTGTTCAGGCCGACCAGTTGGGCGCGGGTCTGCCCCAGACGATCGTTGCAATGATCACGAGTAATATGGCTCGGGCCGGACACCCAAGCAGAGTGACCGTGAAGTTTGGCAGCAAGAGCGCCAAGCGGGCAGGACTTCTCACGGACTCCGTAATCATGACGGACAATCTTGCAACCGTTCATTATGTGGAGGTCGATCGGATTATCGGTTCCCTTCCTGATTTGACGGAAGTCAATGCGGCGTTGCGGATGACGCTTGGATTGTAGCCTTCCGTTACGCGCGCAGTTCGAAGCGCCCGTCCGGATACAAATAGTACCGGCGGCCGCGCCAGACGATGGTATTGCCGAAGAAGCCAGCGACCCAGAAGGCGAAGCTCAGCAGATCCTGAATCGGAAGTAACAGCCAATGCGGTTGCACTTTGAGCACGCGCACCGAGGTCGCCCAGGCGGCGGCGATGCGGAATAAAGATGCCACGATCAGACTCGGCCACCAGTGATAGTCGACGGCGGTCAGCGCGAGCGAAATGGTGAGCGGGTAGGTGAAGAGCAGGCCCAGGTAACCCGCGGGACGCGAGCGGCGCGTGCTTCTCGCCCAGCGCAGACGATGCGCGGCGTTGGCGGCAAGGGATTCACTGCCGATGCGGTGTTCTACGGTGTTGCGGGAGAGGATGACTCCGAAGCCGGCCTGGGCGGCGTCGCGGCCCATGACATAGTCTTCGGCCAAATAGTCCTTGAGCTTGGAAAAACCGCCGATGGCTTGGAGGGCCGACTTCCGCGCGGCGATGGTGGGGCCGACGGCGAACTTCACGCCTTCAATCCATCTCGCTACTAGCAGGCCGGCAAGGAATTCTGTATTCATGCCTTCGGCTTCTAGAATCGACCAGAGGCTGTGGCCCGCTACGGCGCGGTAGGGACACGTGGCTAGGGCGATATGCGGGTCTTTGAATTCGGAGGCGATGGCGGCGAGAAAATCGGGCTTGACGCGGATGTCGCTGTCGCTCATGACCAGCAGGTCGTGTCTCGCTTCGGCGAACATGCGGTCCAGGCTGAAGACTTTGGCGTTGGGATAGGAGGGTTCGCCAGTGACGATTAAGCGCGAGGGGACTTGGGGATGCGCTTTTTGGAGGCGTTGGACTACTGGGATGGCGGCGTCTGCATTGGTGCGAACAGCGAAGAGGAGTTCGAAGTCGGGGTGATTTTGGTCGAAGAAGCTTTGCAGGTTGGCTTCCAGTCCTTCGTCGGCGCCAGATAGCGGTTTTAGGACGCTGATGGGTTGCTTGGGGGCGACCAGGGGGTCGCCCGCCGACCAGGGGGTCGGCCCCACATCACCAGTGGGCTGGTGGAGATTGCTGCTGGGCTGGTGGAGATGGCTGGTGGGCTGATGGAGATGGCTGCTGGGCTGATGGAGATGGCTGCTGGGCTGATGGAGATGGCTGCTGGGCTGATGGAGATTGCTGCTGGGCTGGTGGAGATGGCTG
Source organism: Bryobacteraceae bacterium (assembly GCA_035314765.1). Classification (GTDB taxonomy): domain Bacteria; phylum Acidobacteriota; class Terriglobia; order Bryobacterales; family Bryobacteraceae; genus DATFZA01. The sequence continues at coordinate 8,050 of DATFZA010000224.1, read as the reverse complement.
CTGGGCTGATGGAGATTGCTGCTGGACTGGCGGAGGTAGCTTCTGGCTGCGACGAGAATCAGGACGCAGTACACCAGGGAACCGGCGAGAAGCGCGATGAGTGCCCAGGTAAACACTTATTCGCTACACGCCTTGGTCTCGATCAGTTTTTGGATGGCGGCGATGAACTCGCCGATGGTTTTCACGCCCTGGTCGCCGTGCTTGCGGTTGCGCACCGAAACGCTGTCGGCTTGCGCTTCCCGATCGCCGACGACCAGCATGTAGGGAGTCTTTTGTAATTGGGCGTCGCGGATTTTTAATTGGACTTTCTCTTTGCGGTCGTCCAAAATCGCGCGCAGGCCGGCCTTTTTCAATTTTGCGAGCACCTGCTGGGCGTATTCCAGTTGGCGATCGGTAATGGGAAGCACGGTGACTTGAACCGGCGACAGCCAAACCGGGAAAGCACCGGCATAATGCTCGATCAGGACGCCGATGAAGCGCTCCACGGATCCGAACAGGGCGCGGTGGACCATGAGCGGCTGATGCTTTTTGCCGTCTTCGGCGACATATTCCAGTTCAAAGCGCCGCGGCAACATGAAATCGAACTGTACGGTAGAAAGCTGCCAGGGACGGCCGATGGCGTCGACCAATTTCACGTCGATCTTGGGGCCGTAGAAGGCCGCTTCGTCGGGCATCACTTTCACTTTGAGGTTGAGCTTTGCGGTGGCGCGATGCAGGGCTTGCTCGGCCAGCTCCCATTGGTCGGCGGTGCCGTCGTATTTGCCGCTGACGCCTTTGTCCCAGGTGGACAGCTCAGCTTCATACTGATCGAAGCCGAAGGTGGTCAGCACGTCGATGGCGAATTGCAGACAGTCGACGATTTCACTTTCGATCTGTTCGGGAGTGCAAAAGATGTGGGCGTCATCCTGAGTAAAGCCGCGTACGCGCAGCAGCCCATGCAGCACGCCGGCGCGCTCATAGCGATAGACCGTTCCCAATTCTCCCAACCTTACTGGAAGATCGCGATAGCTGTGCGGTTTGTTGGCGTAAATCAAAATATGGCCGGGACAGTTCATGGGCTTGAGCTGGTATTCGGCATCATCCAGTTCAATTGGCTTGAACATGTTTTGGCCGAAGAAATTGACGTGGCCGGAAGTCTTCCACAAATCCAGCCGCATGACGTGCGGCGTGTAAACCAAGGCGTAACCGCGCTCCAGATATTGGTCGCGCATCCAGTCTTCGACGGTCTTGCGCAACAGACCGCCGCGCTCATGCCAGAAAATGAGTCCCGGACCGGCTAGTTCCTGGATGCTAAAAAGATCCAGCTCCTGGCCCAGCTTGCGGTGATCGCGCTTCTTGGCCTCTTCCATGCGATCCAGATATTCCTGGAGCTCTTTCTTGCTGAAGAAGGCAGTGCCATAGATGCGCTGCAGGCGCGCGTTGTGTTCGTTGCCTTTCCAGTAGGCGCCGGCGACGGACAATAATTTGAAGGCTTTCAGCCGGGACGTAGAGGGGACATGCGGGCCGCGGCAGAAATCGATGAAGTTCGGGCCGAGCGTGTACTCGGAGAAAACCTCATCGGCTTTCTCCTCGATCAGTTCACGCTTCATCCAGTCGTCTTTGTATTTCTCCAGGCCATCGGATTTGCGGGTGAGAATGCGCTCGAAGGGAAGGCCCTTGGCTTGCAGGTCCCACATGCGGGCCTCGATAGCTTCGAGGTCCTCGGGCGCGAAGGGCTTTTCGCGTTCGAAATCGTAATAGAAACCGGTGTCGGTGGGTGGGCCAATGCCCAACTTGGTTTCCGGGAAGAGTTCCAGCACCGCCGCGGCTAATAGATGCGCGGTGGAATGCCGATAGACGTGTAACGCTTCGGGATTTTTCGAAGTAAGAATCTCCAACTCGGCGTCACCCTGAAGTGGACGAGTAAGGTCGTAGAGCTGCCCGTTGACCCGGGCGACGACTGCGTCTTCGGCCAGGCGAGACCCGATCTTCTGTGCAATGTCGATGGGGCGGCTTCCGGCCGGCACGTTCTGTTTGCTGCCATCGGGCAGCGTGACTGAAATGCTATCGTTCATGAAATCTCAGGTTAGCAAAGCGGGCATGTGTTCCTTTCTTTCCGCCGGCGGGCCATCTCCGGCGGAAAAACTTACCACTGTCGATGGGCCTAAGGGGTTCAATTGACGGCAAATGACATTTGGAGTTTCGATTGCAATTATGACGGCTTTACCAACATGAACAACCAGAATCCGAAAGACAACGGCCTATGCCAAGCAGTGCAGCCCGACGGCAGATCGCAACGCTGTATACGGTTTCAGGATCATCCGGGGCCGCATCAGACTTTTGTGGCGGAATGGAACGATGGAGACGATTCGTCGCGGCGGCGTCAGACGCCTGTTCGCACGGTGGCGCCGCCGGGTGTCCGGCGGCCCCCAGCGCAAAGACAGTGGCGGATGCGGGCGCGCTGAAGCTTGGGGGGCCGACGAGGCGTCGGCGGCGATCCAGGGGCTCTGAAATTGTCTAGCACCGAACGTCAGTGCGGGGACCGAGCGCCAATCCCCTCACTGACGTTCGGGGCTAGACGGGTTGACGGAGGCCTTGCTTGATCAAAGAGTCATTTTGATCCAGGGAGATCGCTGCTAATCTACAGCATATGCGAGCTATTTTGTTCGGCGCTTTGCTTCTGAGCATCGTCGTGGCCGCGGAGCTGCCTTTGTCCTACCCACATACGCGAAAAACGGATCAAGTTGACGACTATCACGGCGTGAAAGTCGCCGATCCCTACCGTTGGCTGGAAGACGATAAATCGCCCGAGACCACGGCTTGGGTGGCGGAACAGAATAAAGTGACGTTCGCCTATCTTGACCAGATTCCGTATCGGACCCACTTGAGGGAGCGTTTGCGCCAGCTCCTCAACTACGCCAGGTACAGCGCGCCCGTCCGGCGCGGCGCGCAGTTCTTCTTCACCAAAAACGACGGCCTGCAAAACCAGAGCGTCTGGTACGTGCAAACGGGCCTCGATGGCGCCCCCGCGCTGTTGCTCGATCCCAATAAGTTTTCCACCGACGGCACAACGAAGCTCGGCGCCGCATCGATCTCACGCGACGGAAAGTATCTGGCCTATGGGATTTCGAGCGGCGGTTCCGATTGGCTCGAAGCGCACGTCATGGAAATCGCCACACGCAAGGTTCTGCCCGATCAATTGAAGTGGCTCAAGGTTAGCGGCTTTGCTTGGGCCAAAGACGGCTTTTTCTATAGCCGTTATCCCGTGCCCGAGACCGGCCATGAACTCTACAGCAAAAACGAATTCCACCAGGTTTATTTCCACCGTCTGGGAACGGCGCAGAGCGGAGATCAACTGGTCTATGAAGACAAGGAGCATGCGCAACGGTTTCACACCGTCGAAACCTCCGAGGACCAGCGCTTCGCGATTCTCGATATATCCGATCGCGGCACGGGAAAGAAAGGAAACGCTCTGTTCTATCGTGATTTATCCGAGAGCGGATCCGCATTCCGGCCGATTGTCGCGGAGATTGGAGACGATTCCTACAATTTTGTGGCGAATGTAGGCGGCCGGTTACTGATCGAAACCGATCATGGCGCTCCCAATCGTCGGGTTATGCTGTTTGATCCGGCAGCGGGCTCCTGGAAAGACGTGTTGCCCGAGAAGCCCGAGCCCTTGCAGGGCGCTTCCAGCGCTGGGGGCAAGCTGTTTGCGCTGTATTCCAAAGACGTGGCCACCCATGCTTACGTGTATTCGCTGGACGGCAAGCTGGAAAACGAGATCGCCTTACCCGGCCTGGGAACCGCCGGCGGGTTCTCCGGCCTGCACGACGACCAGCAGGTCTTCTATTCCTTCACCTCTCTAAATTACCCGCCCGCCATCTTCCGCTACGATATCGCGACTCGCAAGAGCACACCTTTCCGCGTTCCGGAGATTCCCGGCTTTCATCCCGAAAACTACGAGAGCCGGGAAGTGTTCGTGACCAGCAAGGACGGCACGCGCGTTCCCATGTTTCTGGTCTTCAAGAAAGGACTGAAGCTGGACGGCGCGAACCCGGCGCTGCTTACCGGCTATGGAGGGTTCAATATCGTCGAATATCCCACCTTCTCCGCGGTCCGGCTGGCGTTGCTGGAGCAGGGCGTGGTGTTCGCCTCGGCCAACATGCGCGGAGGCGGGGAGTATGGCGAGAAATGGCACGAAGGCGGGATGAAGCTTCACAAGCAAAACGTATTTGACGATTTCATCGCCGCGGCTGAATGGCTGATCCAGAACAAGTACACTTCGCCGGAGCATTTCGCCATCAACGGAACGTCTAATGGCGGACTCCTGATCGGCGCGGTAATCAATCAGCGGCCGGATCTGTTTCGTGTCGCCGTGCCGCAGGCTGGCGTGATGGACATGCTGCGCTTTCAGAAGTTCACCATCGGTTGGAACTGGATCGACGATTATGGATCGAGCGACAACCCGCGGGAGTTCACGGCGCTGCGCGCGTACTCGCCCATCCACAACGTGCGTGGTCAAGTAAAATATCCGGCGGTGTTGATCACCACGGCGGATCATGACGATCGCGTGGTTCCCGCGCACTCGTTCAAGTACGCAGCCGCGATGCAAGCGGTGGCAAGTCCCGAGCGGCCGGTGCTGATTCGCATCGAAACCAATTCCGGCCATGGGGCCAGCAGCACCGGCAAACAGATTGAGATCACGGCGGATGTCTACGCGTTTATCCTGTACAACCTGGACGTGCCGGTGAAGTTGTAACGAGTTTGGGAAAACGCGGACCGATTGCATCAGTGTCCTGAGCGCTTGGCCCGGAAGCGCCGGCGCTACGATGATTTCCGCGACCGGCACGATTCGCGAGCAACTCGCCGGGCTTCATCGGGCGGGATTTCCTCCATGCTGGGGCAGCCGATCACGCCACCGATGGCCGATATCTGTTCGAACTGGCTCAGGGATTGGGGGCCCGGCCGGAACTGGTCGGAACATATTCCGCTCTAGCGGGTCCAGCCTCGCATAAGGCGCGAAATCCCCTGAAGTCCTGAAGTTTCGATCACCCGCTCGCTTCCCGCGTCAGCGCGGCGACTGGATTGGCCGGTTGCACGCCGGGTTCTAAAGCCGGCGCAGCGGCGCCAGGCGGGTCCTTCCAATGGCGCGATGAATGCGCCTTTTCTTCGCCGCCAGGGACAGCGTGTCTAGCTCGATGCGCCAGTTTGTCGAGGCTATGGCGGTGCGCCGCTCCAAGGCCTATTGGAATCTATCACATCCGGGGGCTTGCTGTCTGGCGATAGACATGCTTCTACAGGTCCGTATGTCGGAACGATTCGCACCGGTTCTAATAGCCCCAGGGCGCCACTCTCAGCCTTTGGAGCGGACCAAAGATCTGCCACGATCTAACGGTCGCAATCGATCGTGCGGGCTCCCGTGCTGAGTCTTCCGCTAAAACCGAGAGTACCTTAATCGACCGAGGATGAAGATAGAGATGAATATTATGTCAAATTATAGAGTTCAGATGAAACGAGTAGCTGGAATTGCCAGTTTAGTATTCGTGTGCGGCGCGTATGCCTTTGGAGCCAACGCGACGGGAATCAAGCGGCCTGGAGCCGGCGAAACCGTTGAGGTCCTGGTGCAATACGCGACCCAACCCACGGAAGAGCAACACAAGAGAGTAAGCAATCTCAACGGCCGCGTACGGGAAACGTTCAAGAACGTTCCGGTGGCTCACTACGACGTAACCCCGGAGGCCCTGGCGGACCTCGAGTCGAACCCCCAGGTGGTGTCGATCAGCCCGAACCGGCCGCTGGGAGCAATGGTCGACCGCGTGACCTGCTCGTCGAATTATTGGCCTTTGAACAGCTATTTGATGTCGCAGGGTAAAGGCGAAGCTCCCGGGGTCGGCGTGGCGATTCTGGATAGTGGAATGGATTGGAATAATCCGAACTTCAACTTCCGGCATTCCTCGACTTCGCGCATCGTATTCAGTAAGAATTTTATCGGAAACCCCGACAGCATGGACGAATACGGTCACGGAACGCACGTCGCCGGCATCGCGGTCGGGACGGACAACGTGACTACGGTTCTGTCCGACCCCTCCCGTGGATTTGGAGGCATCGCTCAGGATGCCAACATCATTAACCTCAAGGTTCTGGATCAGAACGGCGCTGGGACCGACGCGTCCGTCATCGCCGGTCTCGACTACGCGATCAGCCATAAGGCCACCTATAACATTCGCGTCATCAACCTGTCGGTGGGGCGGCCGGTCACGCAGTCTTACAAAACGGACCCTCTCAACCAGGCAGTGGAAGCTGCGTGGAAGGCCGGCATTGTGGTGGTGGTTGCGGCGGGCAACGACGGACGGGACAATTCGCTGGGCAACAACGGCTACGGAACGATTACGGCGCCCGGCAACGACCCTTATGTGATTACCGTCGGCGCGAGTAACGACAACGGAGACTACAACCGCGCCAATGATGTCCTGACGACCTATAGCTCCAAGGGACCCACGGCGATCGATCACATCGTGAAGCCGGACCTATTGGCTCCGGGCAATCAGGTGGTTTCCACGCAATCGTCTGGATCCGCTCTGGTCACAGCGTATCCGGGCAATCAGATCCCGGTCAAAAGCTATAATCCCGCCGGATCGTCGGCTTACTCGCCCTACTTCATGACGCTGTCCGGGACCAGCATGGCGACGCCGGTGGTGACCGGGGCGGCGGCGATGTTGATCGCTCAGAACTCAGCGATCACGCCAGACCAGGTGAAGGCTAAGTTGATGCGCAACGCGTGGCGCGGCTTCCCCAGCACAATGAGTATTCCCGTCACGATTTCTGGCTCCACGACTGTCTACACGGAGAACGCCGATATCTTCAGCATCGGCGCCGGGCTGGTGGACATTTGGGCAGCCTATAACGACACGACGATGCCTTCCGGGTCGGCTGCATCGCCGGTTGCAGTGGTCAACACAAGTGCCGGAACCGTTCAATTGCAATTGAACTCCGTCGGCGCAACCAGCCTGATCTGGGGAACCACCTCTCCCTTCGCGACCAGCATCATCTGGGGAACCAATGTCAATGGAACCAGCATCATCTGGGGCACGAACCTAATCTGGGGCACGAACTTGATTTGGGGAACCACCTCTCCATGGGCTCAATCGACGCCCAGTCCTGAACTTCTCACCATCTCCATCAACGGGGACAATTAACCGAATAGCGACTGAAGCATCGAGAGAAAGAACTTGAGCGGGACCAAGGTGGTCCCGCTCAAACTCATTTCGGGCGAAGCTTGAAGTGGTCCCGCTTGCCCGTGTCACGGCCGCCCCCGCCGTCTTGATAAAACCCGCGTTTGCATCCCCCAGGTATGAAGCCTGGGATTTTGCTTGGGCGGGATCACGGTTTCAACCACGTGGTCGCTGGTTCAATTCGTCTTGCCTCAACCAGGACGGAACTCTGGCGCACCCTCTATCGCTGGTGATTCGGAGCGATAGGAGCGGCGGCAGTTTCCAGCGCGCGATTCCCGCGCGTAGCGCCGCGACGGGCGTACCCGGGAGAGGAAACCAGCCTAACGGCCACGGCCAAGCGATCTCTTATACAATCTGTTTCCAGGGAGAACTCTAAATTGCGCTCACTGTTGCTTTTGCTGTTGATTGGTAACGCCTGCGGCGAAGATGGCTCGGCCGTATACCAGAAGCGTTGCGCCGGATGCCACGACAATGGAGTGGGCCGCGCGCCTGGGCTGGAGGCTTTCAAGCAAATGTCGCCGGAGAGCGTGGAGAGCGCGCTCACCAACGGCATGATGATGATCCAAGGCGTCACCATGAGCAACGCGGAAATCCGCTGGGTGGCGGAGTTTGTGACGGCGAAACCATTTGGCGGCGACGCGTTACCCCAACAAGCGTTTTGTAGCGGCGCGAAAACCTGGCCGGCTGATCCGCTCGCGGGGCCGCATTGGAATGGATGGGGAGCGGGCGCGGACAATCACCGTTTTCAGCCTGCGGCGATGGCCGGCTTGACGGCCGGGGATGTACCAAAACTGAAACTGGCCTGGGCGTTCGGGATTCCCGGCTCGCTGCGAGCCTAC
>DATFZA010000223.1:0-5597 GCA_035314765.1 Bryobacteraceae bacterium | reverse complement strand
TGATTCTCATCGTGAGACTCGTGATGCGTTACTTCACGATCAAAGTTAAGATCAGCCGCTCTCGAAGAGACGCTAATCTCACTTCGGGATTGGGGCGCCAGCCAGCGTCCCAATCCTCTTATGATCATAAAGCGTTTCCCTGCCCGAAGCAATACCCCTGGCACGCCGCCAAGCCGGGTGGAGGCCGGGCGATCCGCCACGGCCTGCATGATCTGGCCCGTCTGATACCAAGCTGTCGACCCTGCACTACTGGCAGGCTGACACGGTTTGGTTCCCGGCCGGCCCGACGGTGTTATAGACGTTTACGCTTACCGTTCCCGATGATGCGCTCGAATCCAGGGTTAGGTCGTAAGGAATGGTCAACGCAAACGCTCCGCCCGCTGCGATCGAAACGGGGTCGGCATAGTACGCCGCGGCAATGCCGCTCAAGTCCGTTTGGACGCTCAGGTTTCCGATGGTTACGTCGGCGTTCGCGAGTTCCCGTGTGGTCGAATATCCGTTCAGCTGAAGTGTGATTCCCGTTGCTGTATGCGTATAGCAGGCCGACGTGACCACCGGCGCGCTGGCGGGAATGCTGAATACTTGCGGTGTCGGAAACAGGCTCAAATTGGTCCCCGCCGAGCGCAGATTAGACAGCGACACAGTGATTGTGCTCGCCACTGTGCCCGTCGAAACCAGCGGCACCGTTAGACGGGTTGAACCGGCCGGCAGGGTAAAGCTGGCGGTGGTTTGCCCGTTGGCAAAGCGCAATTTCGGATCGGGCTGCTGGGCGGTGATGCTTAGCTGCACCTGGCCTTGAATCGGCTGTGAGTAGGCTTGTGCAAGTTGTATCGGGATCGCGACATTGCTGGCGGCCGGCGGAGCCGAGGCCGGAAGAGCGCCGATCTGAATCTGCGGCGGCGGGGGCAGTACGACGTTGACCGAACATGGCGCCGTCAGGGAACGGTTTTGCGCGTCCGAAACACGGACCAAGAAAGATAGCCCTTCGATACTTTGAGGTGTTCCCGAGAGGACGCCGTCACCTGACGCTTGGAGTCCGTCCGGGAGAAAACCGGCAAACTCGAACTGATAGGGCGCTGTCCCGCCTGTGGCCGCGATGGTCGTGGAATAAGCTTTCCCGAGCTGGGCCTGCGGCAGCGGACAAGCGGTCGTAAAATGCAACGAAGGCGGGATTACGTTCAAGCTGCAGGCCTGGGTAAATGTTTGACCGAATGCTGCTTGCATGGTGACGTTGAACGGATATAAGCCTGCGGTGGTGGGCGTACCGCTCACTTGGCCATTGCTCGAAACCTGAATCCCGGCGGGCAATGCGCCTGTCGTCGTAATGATATACGGAGCCGAGCCGCCCGCTGCAGTCAACGCGCTGAAGTAGGGCGTACCGGCGTTGGCATCCGGAAGCGGACATCCGTTCACGGCTAGCGAACCTGGCATCACCGCCAGGCTGCAGACCTGCCCCACTTGATTCCCATTTGTATCGGAGGCGAGCAAGAGGAAGTCCTTCGGCCCGGAGCGCATGGGTATTCCCGAAATCGTTCCGTCCGGACTGAGCGAAAGTCCCACGGGAAGCGTGCCCGACACGGACCAGATATAGGCGGATGGAAGATTGGCGGTGTACGTGGAACCAGTGACCGCCGGCGGAAGCGGGCAAACCGACGACACGCTGAATGCAGGCGGGTTCACGGTAATCGAACAATCCTGGGCCGTTATTTTGCCCTCGCTGTCGGTAGCGGATACCCGAAACGGCAAAGACACCACGACCGTCGGTGTCCCGGAAATGGAACCGTCTGGCGTCAACGCCAATCCGACTGGTAGCGGTCCGAACAGTTGGAACCGGTAAGGAGCAATTCCGCCGTCTGCCGAAAGCCATTGTGAGTAAGGCACGCCGACGGTGCCGTTGGGCATCGCACATCCCGAAGTCAGACGGACGGATGAGGGATTTACCGTCAAATGACAAAGCAATTGCCCGGGCTGAGAATTGTCGGAGCCACTGCTATGGGCACGCAGGTTGAAAATGTAGGTGCCAGCCACGAGAGGGTCGCCTGCCAGCAGCCCCCCCTTACTAACGGAGATTCCTGGGGGAAGCGAATAAAGATCGTCCACGCCCCACAAATAACCGGCGCTGCTCCCGGTGGCGCTTAGCGTAAACGAGTATGGCTGTCCGACCGTGGCATCTGGGGCCGGACAAGCCGTCGTTACGGAAATAACCGCGGGATCGACGGTGATACTTCCTCGAGAGTAAATTGTAAGGTCGCCATCTTCCGTAGCGGCCGTAACCGAAACCGTGTAGCTGTAAGTTCCCAGTGTGGTCGGCGTCCCGGATAGGACGCCATCTTGATTGAAGGCCAAGCCCGGGGGAAAAACCACGTCTGGTTGTATCGTCCAGCGAAACGGCCCTTTTTCGCCCGTGGCAAGCAATGTGGCGGAGTAAGCCGCCCCAACCGTTGCGTTGGGAGGGGAGGAAGTCGTAATACTCAGCCCTGGGCTGATAACGCCGTCACGCGCGTGGTACAGTAACCGGCCCGCAACTGGCGCCGAGCTATTGGAGGACGGCGTGTTGGCGCCCTGAAGGATGAGCGCATCCGGCCCGTTATCCAGAAACGAACCCGGAATCATGGAACCGGGAGCTTGATAAGAGGTACCCGGATCGGTAGTTCCATTGGACCATCCGACCGTCGCGGACACGTTTCCGAATCCATCCACGCCCCCGCTCGCATCGCCCGTCTCCCATAAAATGTGCCCATAGTTGAATTCAAGATCGAAGTTGCCCGTTCCGGTATCGCTGCGATCGATAAGCACTACTTGGAAGCTGTTCAATTTATCGTCGTGCTCGGCAAAATAGCCAACCGAAAGGTAGTTCGCGCCAAACGCTTTGTGCCCGTTTATTGTGTCTTGCCCGTAAGTCACTAGCTTCGAGCCCGCCGGGCGCGTGTCTACATCCGCAAAAAATGGCGCAATGATTTCCCGTTGTGCCTGCTGCAGACCGAAAGGAGTATACGTGGCCAGAGCGGTATCAAAAGTTATATTTCCGTTATTGTTTACAAAAGTTGCGCTACGCGTTATTCCAAAGAAGTTGATGGTGAAGCCTAAGGGCGTAAGCGGACCTGAGCCATCGTCGTTGCGCGCAATCGATTGTTTCGCAAACCCGGCGTTTTGCCGGATGGCTTGCCCATAAGTGGCCGGGCCATTGAGAACGGCGGCCAGCACTACAATTGGGTAGAAAAAATGTTTCATTGGGCGGTTACTCCGTTGACCGCTGCGCTATTCACAGAAGATAAGGACATCACTCGCGCTTGCGCGGAATCGGCATCCAGCAGCAACTCAGAACCGGATTGCGAATCGGTCAGATGAAGGACTAGGTTGCCGGCTAACCGGTCGAAACGCGCCGCCTGGCAACTGCAGGAAATTGACGTGGTCGTGCCGTCCGCTAGACTGACTATCGTCAAAGTGCCCGGACTCGCCAGAGCTGCCCTGCTTCCATCCGCCGAAACCGCCACCGCATCCGGCTCTTGATGGAGACTCAACACCACCGAAGCCGCGGCGTCTGTTAGAACATCCCGGATCAGCGTCAGGTTTTGCGCTGCCGCGTCCGCAGCCAGCAAATCCGTGCCGTTAGGCAAAAACGCCAAACTGGTCCATTTTCCTCCGGCGGCGATTTGCCGCGGCTGGTCGCTGAGCAGGACCATCGCTCCAGCCCCGGTGGCGGCGGCGGCCAGACCGTCCGGATTTATTGCCAGCGCCGTGACGCCGTTGTCGGGAGTGAACGTGGCCGCTCTTGCTGGGCTGTCACTCAGCCCCGACCAAACTTCAACTACACTGCCATCGGTGATTGCCGCCCGATCGCCCGCCAGGCTGAAGGCTACCTGCGTCACGCGGACGAGCGAAGTCGTCAGCTTGGTAATTTGCGGCGTCGCGCTCCATTGGACCAACACCACCGATCCCTCCTTGGTGTTCGCAATGGCAACGCGAGACCCCGAATGAACGAATCCCGAATCCAGAGAAGTGGCATTCGTGGACACCAGGTGGTCCAAACTAGCTGCGCCAGGCACGCCGGAAATCAGCCGGATAGCCTTGGTGTTCCCATCGAAAACATAACCAAGACTAGGGACATTCATTTGAGGCGAGGGCGTCTGTGCGGCCGCGACCACAGCGGTAGTGATGAAGAGAAGTCGGCGAATCATGTCACAGCTCCTTACCTACCTTCGGCCGACCCGTCGGAACCGGCTGTAGAGCGATAGCCTTAGGAGGGTATTAAAAAAGGCTCGGCGACCCTATGGAACTGCGGCGGCGGTGCTGGCGCAGATTGTGCCCGCGAAGCACCGGGCGGTTAAGGCAGTGGGCGTTTTGCCTAAGAGCACACAACTCAAAAACAACCGAATTCTGACCGATAGCTAGATCGCCAGACGAGCACTAACGAGCAGAGCTTTCTGCAGAGTCGGGGTCAGGCAAGTTTCAAGTGGAGCAGCACCAGAGCTTCAGATGGAAAGCCCGGGGTAGGCCCGGGCGATCCCGTACGAAGCAGAAAGGAGGATCTACTTATGATCCTTATCGTGAGATTTGTGGTGAAGTACATCACGATCGAAGTAAAGATCAGCCGCTCTCGTAAGAGACGCTGATTTAACTTCGGGACCTGGGTGGCGCCACCGCCCGGGTCCTCTCACGATCATAAGGAGTTTCCCTCGCCGAAGCAATACCCCCAAGCAAAAACCGAGAGATTCGTTCAGCGGCGTCCGCGACGCGACATTTCGCAGAGAGTTCTTAGCCGATACGAACACTAACCGGACGAGCTTTCTGCATGAGTCGGGGATCAAGCAAGTTTCAAATGGAGCACTAGAGCTTCAGATGGAAAGCCCGGGTCGGGCCCGGGCGATCCCGTACGAAGCAGAAAGGAGGATCTGCTTATGATCCTTATCATGAGATTCGTGATTTTCTTCCTCACGGTCGAAGTGAAGATCAGCCGCTCTCGTAAGAGACGCTGATCTAACTTCGGGACCAGGGCGGCGCCCCCGCCCTGGTCCTCTCATGATCATAAATCAATCCTGGCCAGGTCCGCAATATCACCCGCGGGCCGTTAGGGAGATCGGCTCCGACACACGCTACCGATCGTAACGGCTGTCTGCCCCAAGATGCTAAACTGACCCAGTGACACAGCTATTTGCCTGGGATCAAATTGAGCGCGAACAATTGAGCCCCACGTTTGCCCGTCAGGTAATTCATTCCGATACCATGACCATCGCGCGCGTGTTTCTCGCCAAGGGCTGCTCGGTGCCGTTGCACAGCCATCACAATGAGCAGATCTCCATGATTGAGAGCGGGTCGCTCAAGTTTGTGATCGATGGCCAAGAGCAAGTCGTGCGAGCCGGCGAAATTCTCCGGATTCCCGCGCATGTTCCGCACAGCGCGGTAGCCGAAGAAGACTGCTCGGGCATCGACATTTTCCATCCCGTCCGCGAGGATTGGCGCAACGGTGACGACGCCTACCTGCGCGGTTAATTGAGCTGGGATCGGGCTCTGCGCTAGCGGAACCACTTCTGCTTCAGCCGCGCAAACCAGGACGTTTCCTTTTCCGCCGGAGCATTGTTGCCCGGATGCACTCCAGC
>DATFZA010000222.1:0-2821 GCA_035314765.1 Bryobacteraceae bacterium | reverse complement strand
CGGGCGGCAAATGATCGTGCAGGTCCAGGAACAGCTCCTCATGCCCGATCACTTCGGCGCGCCACGCAGCGCGATCGAAGGCTTCCAACTCGTCGAACTTCGCGCGCGGAAAATCGAGCCCGTTCCACTCGATGTCCTCATAACGCGGCATCCAGCCGATCGGCGTCTCGCGGCCCAGAGCGCGGCCCCTGGCCCGGTCCACCACCCATTTCAGCACGCGCATGTTCTCGCTGAAGCCGGGCCACAAGAAGTTGCCCTCGGAGTCTTTGCGGAACCAGTTCACGTGGAAAATGCGCGGCGTCATGCTCAGGTTGCGCTGCATCTTGATCCAATGCCGGAAGTAATCGCCCATGTGATACCCGCAGAAAGGCAGCATCGCCATGGGATCGCGGCGCACTTTACCCACCGCGCCCGCCGCTGCGGCCGTGGTCTCCGATCCCATCGTCGCGCCGGTGTACACGCCGCTACCCCAGTTGAACGCCTGGTAAACCAGCGGCATAGTCGTCGCACGGCGGCCGCCAAAAATGAACGCGCTGATCGGGAATCCCTCGGGATTCTCCCATTCCGGATCGATGGTCGGACATTGCGAAGCCGGGGCGGTAAAGCGCGAGTTGGGGTGCGCCGCCTTGGCGCCGGTTTGCTGGGCGATCTCCGGCGTCCAACGCTTCCCCTGCCAATCCAGGCACTCGGCCGGCGGCTCGTCCGTCATGCCCTCCCACCATACGCCGCCTTCCGGAGTGAGGGCGGTATTGGTGAAGATGGAATTCCGCGACAAAGTGCTCATGGCATTGGGGTTGGTTTTGAGAGAAGTGCCCGGCGCCACGCCGAAGAATCCCGCTTCCGGATTGATGGCGCGAAGCTGTCCGGTCGCGTCCGGCTTGATCCAGGCAATGTCGTCGGCCACCGTCCAGACCTTAAAGCCCTCGAAGCCCTTAGGCGGAATCAGCATCGCGAGATTGGTCTTGCCGCAAGCGCTGGGAAACGCCGCCGCGACGTAAGTCTTTTCGCCGTGCGGGTCTTCGATGCCGACAATCAGCATGTGCTCGGCCATCCAACCCTCGTCCCGGGCGATGTTGGAAGCGATCCGCAGCGCAAAACATTTCTTTCCCAGCAAGGCGTTGCCGCCGTAGCCGGATCCGTACGACCAGATCTCGCGCGTCTCTGGAAAATGAACGATGTATTTGTCTTTGTTACAAGGCCACGCGACATCCTGCTGCCCCGGCGCGAGCGGCGCGCCCAGGCTATGCATGCACGGCACGACGCGCTTATAATCCTTGTCGATTTCCTGAAACACCGGCACGCCCACGCGCGCCATGATTCGCATGTTCGCGACCGCGTACGGCGAGTCAGTCAATTGCACGCCGATCTGCGACATGGGACTGCCCACCGGTCCCATGCTGTACGCCAGAACATACATGGTGCGGCCGCGCATGCAGCCATTGAACAACGATTTCAGCTTGCGCCGCATCTCGAACGGCTCTACCCAGTTGTTGGTCGGGCCCGCGCCGTCTTTCGATAAGGAACAGATAAAAGTGCGGTCTTCCACGCGGGCGACATCGTTGGCGTCCGAACGTGCGTAATAGCAGCCCGGCCAAAGTTGCTGGTTCAACTTGATCAGAGTCCCGCCTTCCACCATCTGCTCGCAGAGGGCGTCGTATTCCTGCTGCGAGCCGTCCACCCAATGAATTGCGGCGGGTTTGGTGAGATGGGCCATCTTCTCCACCCACTTCAACAAGTGAGTGTTCAGGCAAAGCGGGACCGACGGGTCGCGGCCGATGGAGGAAAGAGGTGCAGACGTTGTTGTAGCCATGTGACTCGTTTCTGTACTATTCTATGCTGTCGGCCGCGGGCATCTAACGGATTACCGGCCTTTGCGGCGGGTGTATGCTGGCGTCCAATGGAACAATTCATCGCCCAGCTAACCGAGCTTTACGGCCCGGACCTGGCGCTCCGTGGCAGCGATGCCCAGGCTCGTGGCAGCGGCTGGGGATCGCCGGAGCCTTGCCATGCCGCGGCCATTCTGCGGCCCAAGACTACCCAGGAAGTAAGCGCCATCCTGAGCCTGTGCCATGCTCAGCAGCGGCCGATCGTACCGCATGGCGGGTTAACCGGTGTGGTCCGCGGAGTGCATACTAAGCCGGGCGACCTGGCTCTTTCCCTCGAGCGCATGAATCAGATCGAAGAACTCGACGAGCCCGGGCAAACCATGACCGTGCAAGCCGGGGTCATTCTGCAACGGGTGCAGGAAAGAGCCCGGCAAGCAGGCCTATTGTTTCCCATGGACCTGGGCGCCCGTGGATCGGCCACGATCGGCGGAATCGTCTCCACCAACGCCGGCGGCAACGCCGTGCTCCGCTACGGGATGACGCGCAACCTGGTTCTGGGTTTGGAGGTGGTGCTGGCCGACGGCACGGTGCTCTCGAATCTCTGCCCGGTGCTGAAGAACAATACCGGCTACGATTTGAAGCAGTTATTCATCGGGGCCGAAGGGACGCTGGGCATCGTTACCCGCGCCGTTCTGCGGCTGGTCCCGCAACCGGCCAGCCAGACCACCGCGCTGGCCGCGGTCAACCAGTTCGGCCAATTACCGCTACTGCTCAAGTTCTTGGGAGCGCGTCTGGGCGGAACGCTCAGCGCTTTCGAAGCGATGTGGAACGATTATTATCGCCTGGTCACCACGCCACCGGCCCGCAGTGCTCCGGCCCTCCCGCAAACTTATCCCTATTACGTGCTGATTGAGGCTACAGGCGCCGATCAAGCCACGGATCAGAGCCGCTTTGAAAAGATTCTGGAGGAAGCTCAGGAGCAGGGGCTGATTGTG
>DATFZA010000221.1:0-4014 GCA_035314765.1 Bryobacteraceae bacterium | reverse complement strand
GCTGCTTGTGCTCGCCGTCGATCAGCTCAGCGCAATGCTGCGCCGCCGTTGGAAGCTACTCGAGGTTGGAGCGGTATGATGCCCCGGCCGCGCATTGTCGTCACCCAACGCATCCATTCCGAAGTTGCCGCTTTGCTGGAGTCCGAAGGCGAACTGCTTGTCAACCCGGCTCCGGAGCCCTGGCCGGACGCGGAGTTGCGCGCACACGCAGCCTTGGCCGACGCCCTGATGGTCTTCATGCCGGACCATATTGACGAAGCATTCCTCGCCGGCTGCCCGCGCTTGAAAGTGATCGCCGCCGCGCTCAAGGGTTATGACAATTTCGACGTCGAGGCTTGCACGCGCCGGAGTATCTGGTTCACCATCGTGCCGGACCGCCTCACCGAACCCACCGCGGAACTGGCGCTCGCCCTGATGCTGGCCCTGGCCCGCAATGTGCTCCCGGGTGACCGCCTGATCCGCTCCGGCCAGTTTCGCGGCTGGCGTCCGATGCTCTACGGCCGTTCATTATACGGTGCCATTGTCGGCATTATCGGATATGGCGCTGTCGGAAAAGCGCTGGCCTGCCTGCTGCAGCCGTTCCAGGCGCGTGTGCTGACTTATGACACGAACGATGAGCCCGCGGCGCTCGACTGCCTGCTGCGTGAAAGCGATTTCGTCGTTCCCCTGTTGCCGCTCACGCCAAGCACATTGCATTTCTTGAACGCAGACCGCCTGCGCGCGATGAAGCCCGGAAGCTTCCTGGTGAACGTCGGCCGCGGCTCTGTAGTCGATGAGCAGGCCGTGGCCGCCGCCATCGCTTCCGGCCATCTCGGCGGCTATGCGGCGGACACTTTCGAGATGGAAGATTGGGCCCGCCCGGACCGGCCAACTGAAATTGCCGGTGGATTGCTCGCCTCCGACCGCACGGTCTTCACGCCGCACCTCGGCTCGGCCGTCGGCGAAGCGCGCCTCGAGATCGAGCGCCTGGCCGCCATGAGCATCGTCCAAGCTCTGCGTGGGCACATCCCGGAACGCGCCGTCAACTCCGCGATTGACACCTTGACGAAGAAGGAATGCTGACAATCTATTGAGACGCGCAAAAACAATACAAGGTGTCTTGACTTGCGGGGTCGGTTGGCCACCTGTTTCGAAAGCGGACGGGGACACAGCGGGATCGGGTCCGCACTCCTTCGGTTGAATTCATCGTAGCTGTGTCCCCTGGCGAACTGCGAAGGTTGGCCTAGCGTGCAGTGGCAGGCGCCGCCAAACCAACCAGTTCTCATCGAGCTGTAACCCAACGCAGTCTTTTCGGCGACTCTACACTAGACCTATGACGAAGTTACTCCGGCTCGCGGCTGTCCTGACGGCTGGTTCGCTGTTTGGACAAACCTACGACCCTGCGCTCTTTTCCTCGCTGAAGTGGAAGAATATCGGACCCAATCGCGGCGGCCGCTCCATCGCTTCGGCGGGCAGCGATGCGCGTCCGCTGGAATATTACTTCGGCGCGGTTGGCGGCGGATTGTGGAAGACCAGCGATGCCGGCGAAACCTGGAAGCCCGTCACCGACGGCCAGATCAAGAGCAGTTCGGTGGGAGCAGTGGCGGTGGCGCCGTCCAATCCCGACGTGGTTTACATCGGCATGGGCGAGACCGAGCTGCGCGGCAACATCATGCAGGGCGACGGCGTTTACAAGTCCACCGATGCCGGCAAGACCTGGGTGCACATGGGGCTCGACGACACGCAGGCGATCGCGCGCGTACGTATAAATCCGAAGAATCCTGACGTCGTCTACGTCGCGGCCCTCGGCCATCCGTACGGCCCCAACACCGAACGCGGCGTGTTTCGTACGCGCGACGGCGGAAAGACCTGGCAGAAGATTCTTTTCAAGAGCGACCGCGCTGGCGCGGTGGATATTTGCCTCGACCCCAAGAACCCGAACGTGATCTTCGCGGCCATTTGGGACGCTTACCGCACTCCCTGGTCGCTGTCGAGCGGCGGACCGCTCAGCGGCTTGTACAAGTCGACCGACGGCGGCGATCGCTGGACCGAGATCACGCGCAATCCCGGCCTGCCCACGGGCATCATCGGCAAAATCGGCGTCAGCGTCTCCGGCGCCGATAACAAACACGTCTACGCATTGATCGAGGCCGAAGACGGCGGATTATTCGTTTCCGGCGATGCCGGCAAAACCTGGAAAAAGATCAACGACGAGCGCAAGATCCGCCAGCGCGCGTTTTATTACACGCGCATTTATGCCGACCCGCAGAAGCGCGACACGCTTTACATCATGAATACCAGTCTTTTCCGCTCGCAAGACGGCGGCAAGACTTTCAAGAATCTGCGTGAGCCGCATGGCGACAATCACGATTTGTGGATCGCCTCCAACGACGACCGCCGCATGATCAACAGCAATGACGGCGGCGCCAACGTGACCTTTAATGCCGGCGAGACCTGGACGGAGCAGCATTTCCCCACCGCGCAGTTGTATCACGTCACCACCACGAAAGACATTCCCTATCACGTTTGCGGCGCGCAACAAGACAACAGCACGGTGTGCGTACCGAGCGAGAACGAGAACTGGCTGCGAGATCCGCGTTCGCCGCAGGGCAGTTGGATGTACGCCGTTGCGGGCGGCGAAAGCGGCTACATCGCGCCGTCTCCCAAGGACCCGAATATTTTTTATGCCGGCAGCCAGGGCGCGCTGCTGACCAAGTATGACCGGCGCACCGGTTATACGCGCGACATTCAAGTGTATCCGCTGTTCTTCTCTGGCCAGTCCGCGGGCAGTTTGAAGGAGCGGTGGCAGTGGACGTTTCCCATCGTGTTTTCGCCGCACGATTCCAACGTGCTTTACACCTCTTCGCAACACCTGTGGAAGACCACCAACGATGGCCAGAGTTGGGAGCGGATCAGTCCGGATTTGACCAAAGCGGATCCAAAAACGCTGGGCGATTCGGGCGGCCCGATTACCAAGGACCAGAACGGGCCGGAGATTTACGGGACCATTTTCACCGTCGCGCCGTCACTTAAGGAGAAAGACACGATTTGGACCGGTTCCGACGACGGTGTGGCATACATCACGCGCGATGCAGGCAAGAACTGGAGCAACATCACTCCCAAAGAGCTGCCCGAATTTGCCCGCATCAGTTTGATTGACGCGTCGCCGCACAAAGCGGGCACGGCGTATCTGGCCGCCAAGCGCTATCAACTGGACGACCGCGCGCCCTACATCTTCCGCACGGACGACTACGGCCACACCTGGACCAAAATTGTCAACGGAATTCCCGCCAACGACTATGTGCATGCGGTGCGCGAAGACCCGAAGCGCCAGGGGCTGCTGTACGCCGGAACAGAACATGGCATCTACGTTTCTTTTGACGATGGGGCCCACTGGCAATCCCTGTCGCTGGGTCTCGAAGACACCGAAGTACCGGACCTGGTGGTGGAAGAAAACGATCTGGTGATTGCCACGCATGGGCGGTCATTTTATGTGCTGAACGACATCGGCGTGCTGCGGCAGCTAAAGCCGGGCATCGATTCGGAAGCCGCGCACCTGTTTCAGCCGCGCGATGTCTGGCGGTCGGTGAACCAAGCTTCCATCGATTATTTCTTGAAACAAGCCGCGGACAAAGTGACCATCGATATTCTGGACGGCCACGGCGCGCTGGTGCGTTCGTTTGTGGGTACGCCGGAGGACGACAAGAAAAAGGGCGATAACAACGACGAGGAAGCGGAATTCTTCGGGCCGGGCCCGCCCAAGCCGCCGGCCAGAAAAGCGGGCGTCAACCGCTTCACCTGGGACTTGCGCTATCCCGGTTCGAAGACTTTTGAAGGCATGATTTTGTGGAGCGCCCGCGCCGAAGTGGGACCGGTGGCGCCTCCGGGCGACTATACGGTCCGTCTTACCGCCGCCGGAGTGACGCAGACCGCCAAGTTTCACGTCTTTCGCGATCCGCGCCTGACCACCGTCACCGACGAGGATCTGCAGAAGCAGTTCCAGCTTGCCTCTCAAGTGCGCGACCGTCTCAGCGA
>DATFZA010000220.1:0-2127 GCA_035314765.1 Bryobacteraceae bacterium | reverse complement strand
CCTGTTTGTCGCGCACCAAAAGCCCTCCCGTGGGGGCATTTTGGCATCCATCCGTGATGCAGTTTTACTCCGGCCCGCTGATGCATTTTCTCTCCGGCGTTGACAGTCTTCTCCCCCGAAAGCGCCGCCATCGCCACTCGCGCCTTGAATTCCGCGCTGTGCTGCTTCCTCTTTACGCCCACGTCTCACGCCCCTTTTTGGACCGGTCAGCCTTTAGCTTATCCCGCTGTCCAAAAATCCGGAGCCGCCGCAGAGAACCGGTAGGCCGAGACAGGCCGCGGTGCACGACGATAATAAGCGTCAATCGGACGGTTGGCGGCACCATCGCACGGCATTCCGTTTCCGGCCATTGCATTCTGATGTGAGCGCCGTTTGCATATTGGCGGGTATCTGCTCCTCGCGCGCGCGAGGGGATAAAAACTCGCGTGTATGGATATGATATAGACGACAGGGAGAAATACGTCCAAATACCTGATAAAAAGGAACTTGATCTAGGCAAGCCGCTCGTGTTGGAGTTCGTTCGACAAACCGAGCCGAGCGAGATGGATAAAGTTCAGCGAATTTTCTCGGCAAAAGGTGCTTACGCCGGATTCAAAGATCTGATGGATCGAAACGGCGTGCTAGATCAATGGTATAATTTCGAAGCGAAAGCCGAGGAAGAAGCGTTGAGGATGTGGTGCTCACTTAACTCAATAGAGTTGAGCGACTGAGACTTCGTCGGTTTGCGCGTTGTTGTGAAGCGCGCTGGGGCACCTTTGAACTATATCGCTGGGGCCGAACGGCTCCGCGACGCGCAAGGCGCGAGGTGAGGGCAACAGGATCGAAGAACGCGACGCCAACCCGACAGCGGATGCGCCTGGGCGCTTCCGCGGCAGGCGTGCCCCAACTGCGTTGACCGCGGGAGGGACCGAGAGTTCAGAAGTGGTCGCCCGTCTTAGCGGGACCGAGAGAAGCTATGGGGCGGGCGGCGAGGAAATGGCAACTTCGTCGCTGCATGTAACCGATGGAGTGCCGCGATGCCCCAGCCGAACGACTTGAGCAGGTCCCTCGTCGCCCTGGACCAAAATAGCACGATCATTGCCGTGATCGAGATGAGCCAGTCGAGTTGGCTGGTTGCCGGGGTGCTCCCCGGCATTGAGCGTCAACCGCGCAAGAAGCTGGAGCCGAAAGCCGAAGGGCTGCTTGGCCTGCTGCATCGCTGGCGCGATGAGGCGGTCAGGGCCGGTAAAGAGATCACGCGGATTGCGGTTGCCTTCGAAGCCGGTCGCGACGGCTTCTGGCTGGCGCGCTGGCTCGAGGCGCGCGGGGTGGAGGCGCACGTGATCCATCCCTCGAGTGTGGCCGTTTCGCGGGAACATCGCCGGGCGAAAACCGACCGGCTCGACACTGAGTTGCTGAAGCGCGGGTTTTTGGGGTGGCTGCGTGGAGAACGGGGCCATTGCAGCATGGCGCGGGTGCCAACGATTGCCGAAGAGGACGCCAAGCGGCCCAATCGGGAGCGCGAATGCCTGGTGGGGGAACGCACGCGCATTGTGAACCGGACAAAGGCCACCCTGGCCCGGATGGGCATTCGCAATTTCAAACCCACCCTGCGCAAGGCGGCCGAACGTCTTGCAACCGTGCACACCCCGGAAGGCATGCCGCTGCCGCCAAATGCCTTGGCAGAGCTGCAGCGCGACATAGCGCGGCTGGGCTTTGTTGTCAGCCAGATCAGAGAGATCGAGCAAGCTCGTCAGAAACGATTAGAGCAGCAGCCTGAGACCGGGCCCCACGCCATGGTTCGGCTGCTGGCCCGAATCGTCGGTGTTGGTGTCGAGACGGCTGATATGCTGGTCCATGAGGTGCTGTCACGGCCAATGCGTGACCGCAGAGCAGTGGCCCGCTACGCCGGCCTAACAGGCGCGCCGGACGAGAGCGGCGCCAAGCGGCGCGAACAAGGGCTCGCCCGAGCCGGCAACGCCCGGGTCCGCCGCGGCATGGTCCAACTCGCCTGGCGCTTTCTGCTGTTTCAGAAGGAGAGCGCGCTGGCACTGTGGTATCGCGCCCGCACCGCCGATAGCCGTATCGGCACGCGCAAGACAATGATCGTCGCGCTGGCACGCAAACTGGTCATTGCGCTCTGGCGCT
>DATFZA010000219.1:0-9670 GCA_035314765.1 Bryobacteraceae bacterium | reverse complement strand
GAAGCTGCTTGCTCAAACGTCACGTTATCCGGCTTCGTGACCAATGTCGACTCGGGAGCGCAGACATACTCGGCAAAGGCCCCCTGGCAGTGGACCCAGACCGCGGCACCCGAATCTTGCGGGTCACTGACACACGAGCCGAATACTTCGTCGTCTGGTTTGAACTGCGTTACGTTCCTGCCAACGGCTTGAATCTTGCCGGCCACATCCCGGCCGGGTCGTGTGTCCTTCGGTTTGAGCAGCCCTAACAGTATGCGAGCGCTGTACGGCCTGCCTTTCATTAAGCCCCCATCAAGTGGATTAAGGGAGGCCGCGCGAACTTTTATCAATGCTTCGTTGTCCCTGGGAACTGGCATGTCAACGTCCGCGATTTGGACAACATCCGGAGGCCCGTATCTGGTAAAGACGGCCGCTTTCATTGGCGTTGTCCAGCAGCGCCGGCTTGTTCCGTCCATCGTTGAACATTCACGCCCATCACGAGAAGCCGCAGAGCCAACAATATCTCCACCGCGCCGGGAATCAGGATGTAGGGGAGCAAGTGGGCCGCGAACTCAGGGGAAAGGAAGTTCACGAAGCTATTGGTCAGATAGCACAAACCCGCAATCGCCAGCCACACACCCAAAAATCGGGGCAGAAAGGCCGACCTGAAAATGAGGTAGCCGATCAGGATGACATGGAATCCGAAAGCCACCATCACAATGTTAGAAGCCTGAGCATGCAAATCGAGAAACATGAGCGCCAGCGCCTGCAATTGGTCTGGCGCGGCCGAGGAGTGCGCGCCTCCCAAGACGACCAAGGGGCCGAGATAAAAGAAGTCGTTCAGAGCCCACATAGTGGATCCCGCAAGGCCAAAGAATGCCGCGTTTAAAGCGAGGCTCCTGTTCACCGGCCTAAACAAGTCATAGAAGAGAGCGGTCACGGCGATGTAGCACGGGACCGTTATGACGTCGGCTGCGAAAGCCAGCCGATATGACGTTTCGTGCGCCAGAATATTGTGCGCCGTTGCGGTGGCTTCGCCATTTACAACAAGCCTGCCTATGACGGTCCCGGCGATCAGGTTCAGGATTCCGCTCAAATACAAGCAGCCGGCGATTCTGGCCTTCAGACGTGGCGATGTTTCTCTAACCCGATCCACCATTATCGTAGCCTCCAGGGGAGCCACGGCCCGATCGGGGCGAGGCCAATATTCCAGCGCCTACACCCTTGTCGTTTGACCCGCAACTATTGCGGATAAACCCTCAGGAAAAACTCGATGGGACGAGGCAGGCCCTCATGGCTCCCTTCTGTGCTCCATGTTACGGTACTTTCACAACACAAGGCATTCTGTGATGGGAATCATAAATCCAGAGCCTAGAGGCCGAAAGCAGGTCTTAGTGGGTTATGCGAGGTTCCCAACTCGCCGCACACCGCCATCGCGAGTTATAGATAGTCGAGCAACACCCGCATCTTGGCCAGAATTTCCGAGGCCAGGTCAGGCTGCTCCGGCGCATGTTCCGCTGAATTGGTAGCCGCTTTCTGACGGCTTTCTTCATTCTTCAATTGCCGTTTGGCTGCTATGTGGCTCAAGTGTTCCGCCACCTCGGGCCGGGCACTGAGTAGTTCCTGGATATCCTCGCGATGGATCTCATAGATAATGGCGTCAGTGACCGAAACGACAGTTGAACTGCGTGGCGCGCCGGTAAGCAGCGACATTTCGCCGAAGATGTCGCCGGTCTCGATCTCGCCGACCCGTAACATCCCTCCGTCAGGGCCTCCGTCAGGGCCTTCGATGTATGCTTCGAGCAAGCCTTCGCCAACCAGATACATCGATCCGCCCGTCTCGCCGACGCGGACTAGCGTGGTTTCCGGTTTGACTTTCTGTGCGTGCATATTGCGCGCCAGTTGCTGAAGTTCGTCCTGCTGCGCTGAAGCGAAAAAGGGATTGCGGGCGAGCGTTTGCCAGTCGACTCGCTCCAACGCCGAATCCTCCTCGCGGCCGCGCCTGATTAGCGTCATGTCGCGGCGTTCGGCGGCGGTGTTCAGTCCCATGCGGCGCAATTGGTGGGAGATATTGGCGAGCAATTCGTGACGTGTGACGTCAGGCGAGGTCTCCGGCGCCAGCCAATAGCGAATTTTGTACTCAATGCCGGCATTCGTAAACCGGTTTGCCAGCAATTCCGGCCGTGGGGACCGGAGGATAGCGGCCGTGCTTTGGGCCGAGGCCATGACAATGCGCCTAACTCGGCTTACCGGCACACTCACGTCAAATGTGAGTAAGGTTTCGAACCGCGATCGATTCAGCGGGGAGTAGAGATTCACGATCATCACGGAACTCAAATCCGAGTTCGGAATGTGGATGGTGCCGACCTGGCCGCGAGGCTGAATCTGCGTCGCGCGCCAGCGAATCTCGGTTACTTGTCCGGTGATGGTCTCAACGCCAGGTTTGCGCACTTCGATGTAATCGCCAATGCGGAAGGGCGGATCCAACTCGAGCGCGATTCCGGAGAAGAAATCGGCGATGACGCGCTGCAGAGCGATTCCAAGGACCAATCCCACCACGCTGGAGGTGGCCCAGAAGCCAGTCACCGGAAGCTCAAAGACAAAGTGAGCGGTAGCGGCGGCCGCGATACTGATAACGATCAGGTTCACGACCATCTGCATCAGCGCGGGTGCGGCCGCGCCTTGGAGATTGTGCTGGCGCCGCTGCCACACGAATACCCGAACCAGGCGGAGCACCAGCCAGGCCGAAGCGGCCCAAAGCAGCGTTTGCAGGATCAGATGCGCTTCCCGGGTAATCCAGGCCTCAACCCGGTGAGCGCGCAACTCCAACAACGCGAGGATCAGGAGCAGCGTGCAAGGCGCTACCAGTTGTTTGAAGGCAGACCGTTCAGACACAGAATGTCTCAGTTTATTTGAATTTGGTTACGATTGGCAGTTATTTCTTACGAGGCAGTCCGGGCCTGACCGGAGGCGCGGGTGCGACCAGCTTTTCCAGTTCTTCCAACCGGCGCCGGAGATCTTCGATTTCCCGCTGTTTGGGATCGGCCTCCAGCGGAGCTGGCGCCTCCAGGGCTGGCGCAGGTTGCGCCGTCGCCATCCACGGAAAGAACGGGGCCGACCCGAGCGCGCCCGACGGAAGAAACGGATTACTGCGCCAAAATTGAAACAGCGCGTCCATCGGGCCGCTTCCAGCAGACGCCCCGCTTCCAGCAGACGCCCCGGTTCCGAGAAGTCCGCCCGCGGACAATCCCGGAATTTCACGCCATCTCTCTTCCATGCCTTTGCTGACTTTCTGATATGCGTCCAAGGCGCTTTTCAGGTACCACTCCAGGAACTGGTGCCGGGCGCTGTCGCCGGCGAGAATCAGTTGGCGCAGCAATTCCAACGGCAATCCCGGTTGCCGGCCCTTGGAGTCCTCCATGATGATTTGCGTTAGCACGGTGCGGGTGATATCCTCGCCGGTCTTGGCATCCAGCACTTGCAGGTCGCCGCCGCCGCGCACCATTTGAGCGAGATCGTCGAGATTGACGTAACGGCTGTTGGTGGCGTCATATAGACGGCGGTTCTCATATTTTCGAATGACGATTTGTTTAGGGGCTTGACTCATGGGGCCAATCTCAGTATACTTCAGTTGGATGCTGCAATGCAGCATAGAAGGAGCGAGACAAAATGGCTACAACAGCTACAACAGCTACAACAACGGCTAACCCCTGGATTTTATTTGCGGACATGGTTCGTCAAGGCGTCGATAACTATGTTGCAACGCAAAAAACCCTGCTCGATATCGCGGTACAGCAGAACGCGCTGCTGGTGAATGCGATGAAGCAAGGCTTTGGATTGACGGTGCCCCCGGTTCTGACCGACTTGGCTGGGCGCGGCAGGCAGGCATTTTTGCAATCGCAGCGCGCCATGCTGGACATGGCGGCGAACCAGAACAAACTTGGCCTGGATCTGGTCAAGAACATGGCGGGCGCGAATCGCCCGTTCGTCAGCGAACTGGTGGACATGATGGAGCGCGGCACACAAACCTTTGTCGACGCGCAAAAACGGCTGATCGAATTCGCCGAGCAGCAGGCTGAAGTGGTGTCCAAGGGGACACTGGAGCCAGGCGAGCCTTCGCCCAATCCATTGACGCAAGTCACGGAACTGTCGCGCCAAGGCCTGGAATCCTTCGTGGAAGCGCAAAAGCGGTTTCTCGACATGATTGCGCACGAAGCGGAGACGGCGACCAACCGTTGGAAAGAGCGGGCCGCGGCCCGCGCGGAAGCGGCTCCGGCCACCGGCGCTGCCGCTCCGGCCGGCGATCTGATGGGCGTGGCGCGTCGGAGCTTTGAAAACTATGTCAACATGCAACGGCAGTTTGCCGAGACGGTGACGCGCGCGATGACCGACTGGACTCGTGCCTTTCAAGCCGACGGGACCAGCCAGCCGGTAACCAATTTGCAGGACCTCGCGCGGAAGGGCGTGGAAGCTTTCATCAGCACGCAACGCACGCTGCTGGATATCACATTTCGCTCGATGAACCCGGGCGCGCCCCGCTAACGGGGACAGACGGGGCGGGATCCCGGCGCTTCCGCGCCATGCGGAGTGAGACGGGGATCCCGCCCTTTTTCCCTCGCGCGGGACTTTCGCGCGGCTTCTAGTATGATCTTAGGGGAAATCCAAGTATGACTACTCCGAGAACTTATCCGTGGGCCTCACAGTTTGGTGGACGCCCTTTTACCTTCCGGTTGATGAAAGTCGAGGACAAGGAACTCTTCAAGAAGTTCATCCGTTCGCTACCGGACGAGGACAATTATTACCTGCTGCTGGATGTGCACAAAGACAGCGCCATTGACGCCTGGATGCATGGTATAGAATCCGGACGCACGATCAGCGTCATTGCGCTGGATAACGGCCAAATGGCTGGCTACTGCAATCTTCACGTGAACGATGTGGCGTGGACGCGTCACGTCGGCGAGATCCGGCTCAGCGTTTCCGGAAACTATCGCGGCCAGGGTCTGGGACAAACGCTGGCGCATGAAGTGTTCGCCATCGCCAAGGCGCGCGGGTTAGAGAAAATCTGGGCGCGCATGCCGGTCAGCCAAAAGGGCGCCCAAAAGGTGTTCCGGGATCTGGGATTCCAACCGGAGGCGCTGCTTGCCGACTTCGTGAAGGATTCGAGCGGCCGCACTCAGGACCTCGTGATGATGTCCCATGACGTGACTGGCTTTGTGAATTAGCCGGTGCTGAATATTCGTAAGAAAGTGTTGGACAAGGAGGATACTAAGTGGCAACCCCGACGTTAGCCCTACGCCTGACCGCCGAGGACGCGGCATTTCTCTATCTGGAACGCAAGGAGATGGGACTGCATATTGGCAGTGTCGCCGTGCTGGACGGCCCCGTTCCCTTCGAAACGTTCGTCGCCGGCCTGGACGCCAAACTCCACCTGATTCCGCGCTATCGCCAGCGAGTGGTTCTGGCGCCTTTCAACATCGGTCATCCGAGCTGGGAAGACGACCCAAATTTCGATATCAAGAACCACATTATCCGGCTGCAGATCGATGCTCCGGGTGACGATGCGGCGCTACGAGCGATATCGGGCAAGTTGTTCAGCCAATTGCTGGACCGCAAGAAGCCGCTCTGGGAGATCTACCTGATCGAAGGATTGGAGCATGGCCGGACAGCGATGCTCTCCAAGACGCACCACTGCATGGTCGACGGCGTGTCTGGCGTTGGGCTGATGTCGATTCTGTTGGATACCTCGCGCGACGTGCATGCGCCGCCAACGGTCAAGCCCGTCTTTGCTCCGCCGCCGATTCCCGACCCGGTGCAACTCTACTTCAAAGCGCTGGCCGCCAACTTTCAGCAGGGCCTGGAGCGCCTGGTTGCCATCCAAACCGAATATGGGAACATGCTGCAGACGTATACGTCGCCCGCCAGCGCGCAAGCCATGCTGCAGGTGGCGCCGCTGCTGGCCGAACTGGCGAGGCCGGCCGACCGGTTGCCCTTCAACAAGCCCTGCAAGGGCGAGCGGGAGATTACCTGGGCCGAGTTTTCCTTCGGCGAAGCGCGCGCGATCCGCGGCGCTATCGGCGGCACCGTGAATGACGTCGCGTTAACCGTCCTCACCGGCGCAGTTAGCCGCTACGTCAAGATGTGCGGAGAAACCGTGGCGAAGAGATTCTGCCGATATATGGTTCCGGTCAACGTGCGGCGGGAAAATCAACGTTCCGACTTGGGCAATCAGGTCTCGGCGCTGATGGTGAACGTCCCGCTGGACATCGACGATGCGGGTGAGCGGCTGAAAGTAATTACCCGGCGCACCGAAACACTGAAGAACGCACGGCTGGCCGATCTTCTCCGCATGTTTTCCACCATGGCTGGAGCGGCGCCGGCGCCGTTGCAAGCCATGATTGAAGCGCTTCCATTTGTGACCTTCGGCGCTCCCGTGTTCAACATGGTCTCGACCAACGTACCCGGACCGATGATTCCTCTCTATGCTTGCGGACAAGAGATGGTGCAGTACTATCCACACGTACCAGTAGGAAACGAGATGGGAATGAACTGCGCGATCCAGAGCTATAACCAGAAACTGACCTTCGGAATCACTTCGGACCGCGCGGTGGCGCCGGAGGCCTTCGCGATGCAGGAATTCCTGCGGGAATCGTTCGCGGATTTGCACCGCGCGGCGGGGCTAGCCGAGTCGCATCACGTGGCTCCGATGCCGGTGCACAAAAAGAAAAAAGAGAAACCGGCTCAAGAATCCGCGGTACTGGTTGACTCTGAGCGCTCTTCCGTGGCATCTAACTAATGGCGTTTGCTGCGATCTACTTGCTGATGGATGTGCGATATGAAACGAGAACGCCCGAAGAAACGAGAGCCGATGTCCCGAGCCTATAGCGTCCAGGAAGACCGTGAGCCGGTAGCGTTGCCGTTTTGGATGGAAGCGCTAGCAGGTGTGGAGTGGTTGAGTCTGCGAGCTTCGCCGGTGTACTACGGGTTAGGCGTGCCGCGGGGCAAAGGCGCGGCGGTGGTGGTGATTCCGGGGTTTCTCGGCAGCGACCTGTATCTTCGCGAGATACATGGCTGGCTCGCGCGCGTCGGGTACAAGCCGTATTATTCCGGGATCGGAGTGAACGCAGACTGCCCAACGCTGCTCATGAACAAGCTGCACCGGACCATTCATCGGGCGCACCATGAAACCCGGCAGCGCGTTCACTTGATCGGCCACAGCCTGGGCGGTTTGCTGGCGCGATCGGAAGCGGTACGGCATGCCAATCTTATAGCGTCAGTTACCTCATTGGGCTCGCCGTTCCGCGGTATCCGCGCGCACCCCAACCTCATCCAGATGAGCGATATGGTGAAGGACATCATCTCAAACAAGAAGGGATATCAAATCCCCAAAGATTGCTTCACTGGCTATTGCCAGTGCGATTTCGTGGATGGGCTGCGTGGTGTGATCCCCGACAGCATCCCGCAGACGGCTGTCTACACAAAGGGCGACGGCGTCGTTGCCTGGGATGTCTGCTTGACCGGCGATCCGGCGATCGACGTCGAAGTCACCGGTTCGCATTGCGGATTGGCGTTCAACCCCTCCGTTTACCAGGTGCTGGCGCAGAGGTTGTCCCGGAACTAAACATAGCGTCAGAAGTACTTGCGCATCCGCTCCCTCACGGTCGCGGTTCTGTTACGGAACCGCGCGCGTCAGCAAGCGGCCACTCGCGTTGACGCCATGTTTAGCTTAGCTTAGTTGACTTCCACCACCATCAGCGTCATGTCGTCGTGATCGGCGCCGGACGCGTTCTCCGAAGCCAAGCCAGCCAATACCGTCTGCTTCAACTCGGCTGTGCTGCGGTCGCTCTTGGCTTCGAGAACTTCGATCAGCCATTCCGGCCCGATTGGCTCGCCATGCGGACCCGGGTACTCGGTGATGCCATCGGAATACACAAACACGCGGTCGCCAGCCTCGACCGCAGTGGTCTCCTGGCTGTAACCGACGCCGGGAAACATGCCGAGCGGCAGGTTGACTAACCCGAGCTGCTCGTCACTCAAATCGAGCGCCCTCCAGACCTTGCCCGTCCGCTTTTGCAGCAGCACCGGCGGGTGGCCCGCATAGGAAAAGTACAACGTGCGATCGCCGAGATAGTAGCTGACAATGGCCACGGTGGCGGTGATCTCGCTGTGGTATTCGAGCAGGCGCGTGTTCAAGGAAGTGAGCACTCCGGTGGCGTCGAGCGATTCGAGGCTATCGCGAACCAGATCGTAGAGCCAAGCGCTGACTTGCGCAATGCTTTCTCCGTGGCCCTGCACATCGGCCAGCACAATGCGCGTCAACTGATCGCCGCCGCATACGCTGAAATAATAGATGTCGCCGCCGCGCCCGCCGCCGCTCGCTTTGGAGTAGACACTGGCGGTTAGACCGCCCGTCACGATATCGCGGTCAATCTGGTCGATGCCGCCCCAGACTTCCGCACAACGAATTCGGTACGCTGTCACCTGTCTTTATTATGGCCTGAAGAGTTATTCTGAGATCATGCGTTGGAAACTGGCGGCGCTGATTTCCATAGCCGCGGTCATTCCCGCGCTCGCCGATCGCAAGGTGGTGAGCAGGGATACGATCGGCGGACACACCATCGTCAACACAATCTACACGCAGGCAAGCAACCGGCGGTGGGAGAGCGATTCCAATCCGTTCGTGCAAATTTTCAATAGCGAGCGTGGCTCCTCTTATTCCGTGGATGTCGCGGCCCGGCAGTATGTCGAGTCGCGTGAGCATGTCGAACCACTGCTCGTTCTGGCCCTGTGGATCCGCCGTCCGCCGCGCCTGCTGGAGTCTGGCAAGACCGTCAACACCTACTACCAGTCCATTGACACCGGCGAAACGCGAGCGATGTTCGGCCACACCGCGCATCATTGGATATTGCGGGAACGCACGGTAGCGGAGCCCGGCGCCTGCACTGCGGTAAGCCGGGACATGGAAAGAGACGGCTGGTATCTGGCCCGAAGGTCGCAGGACCGAACGTCCACGTACCATTTGCACGCGCTTGAAGCGTGCCGTGACAATGTAGTCGTCCACGGCGAAAAGCCGGATCCGGGTTTTGCCGTGTTCGAAACCGAGCGCATCGAGGGAAAGTTCGCTCGGACAAGAGAGGTGATCGAGCTCTCCGACCAGCCGCTCGATAAGGCTCTCTTCCTGCCACCGTCAAACTTTGCGCGAGTCGAGTTTGCAGTAACGGCAACTTGGTTGCAGCGGCTGGAAGCGAACTGGCAAGAGTTAGAGCGGTCTTTCGAATCGTGGTTCTAAGAGCACAGGCTGAAGCCTGTGCCACCTTTGGCAGCCGTTGCTTTGGCCTCTGCTGGGCCTGAGCCGATCGCTTTAGCCGGCGGAGGAATGTAGAAGTCTACGTGGCAAGGCTCAACTGTGGCACAGGTTTTAGCCTGTGCTGAACTTGCACTCCTACTGATACAACCTGCGATCCCGCCGTAGAAACGCCGGGACATCCAAATCCTGGATCGGCGCTTCTTCTTCCACCGGCGGCGCCGGCGCGCGGCTCATAACCACAGGCTCGGGTTCCGGTTCGATCGGCTCCGGGGCCGTTAGAACCGGCGCCGGCAAGCCAGGCATGGCATGCACCGGCTCCATCACTTCGCCTTTTCGCAACAGATGCGGCAGCGTGTCGCGCTGGAATCCGGTGGCGATCACGGTGAT
>DATFZA010000218.1:0-12001 GCA_035314765.1 Bryobacteraceae bacterium | reverse complement strand
TCCCATCGCTGGAAAAATGAGGCGCGCCCGTCGATGTGACCCCCGCGCCAGCCTCTCCTCCGAAAGTTTTCCATAAGTCCATTTTGCCAGTCTGGGTGTTGACGCGATAAACCTTGGCAGTCTTCGCGCTCCGGCTGGAGGCCGCATATAGCGATATTCCGTCCGGAAACCAACCGGCAACGTAGTAATTCGAATCCAGCCCGGGAATTGGATGAACACCGCTCCCATCCAGGGGCCAGATTCCCCATTTCCCGTCCGGCTGCAGCACCGCGGTGCTCCTGCCGTCTGGTGCAAGGTGCGTCCCGGAAACGCCTTCCGGCGTAATGGGCTTGGAATCGCCATTACTCAGATCAATCAGGTAGTCGCGCCGGCCATGTCCGTTTTCAATTCCGCTGGCCAGCAGATGTTTGCCATCAGGGAAGAAGCGAACGGCTCCGTAATCAACCGCGTCATGCGTCAACGTCTTGGACTGGCCGGCTCCCGTGGGTACCAGGCTCAGGGGTCCGCCTTTCGCCGGTCTCGTGATCACCCATTTCCCATCCGGAGAGATGGCTCCCGCCAGCCCCTCGCCGATCTTCGCGGGAGGCGACCCGTCCGTGTCGCGAAGGAACACGGTGTAGTTTGGCCCACCGCCGTTGCCTTCTTCTTCAAACAGAATTTTCCGGCCGTCTTGACTGATGTCGCGAGGAAGCGACCATCCGAACCAACCTAGTTCGCGCTCCTCTTTCCCTCCCGGTTCCAGCCCTCGTATTCCAATACGCTCCTGATGCCTTACCATCAGCGCCGTCCCGTTCCTCATGTCTTCCAGCCACACTCCACCGGGAACGTTCGTGATCGTCCTCACCTTGCCCGAGAGTGTTACCGCCCGAGGGTTTAAAGCACTTCCACTATCGCTGGATGTGAACCAGATCTCATCGCCAGTTGGGGACCATAGGACACCTTCCACAGATTCCCACCCGGAAGAAAGCTTTTTCTCTTTCTCTTTGCCATCGGCACCTATTATCGCTACCGAGCCTTCGTCGTCTCCCCCCTGATTCTCATGATCAGCGAAGGCCACCCACTTGCCGTCCGGAGAAATCTTCGGATCGCTAATCCAGCCAATGCTGTCAAACAGCACCTTGCCTATGGGATATTCCAGGCGCCAATGACTGTTTTCCGGAACGTAACGGACCACCGCCATGCTATCGCCGCTGGCGGACCAGTCCGCGTCCTGCACGTTATCCAACACCTCCCGCGGCGTGCCTCCGCTCAGTGGCAGGCGCGCCAGCGTTCCGCTCCGCGCATAGCCGCCGTAATGCACCGTATTCAGGCGAATTGCGAGCTCTCCACTCTTCGAAATCGATAGCAGCTCGGCATCTTTTAGACCCAGCTCGCGCGCCCCCGGATCATCTGTGCGAGATAAATAAAGCTGATCGTCGCCGCCATCCCAGGATGCGCTGTAAAGGATGCCGCCGTCGGGCGTGAATCTGGCATTCCCCATCGAACCCGTGCGAAACGTGATCTGCTTATACTCGGCCTGAGGCGAAGCGCCGCTGCCTCGGCCAAGCCACCAACCGAGAGCAAGCATCGCCAGCGCGATTGCAGCCACCCCCGCGATCGGAAGCAACAGCCTGCTCCGGGGCCGCGCACTTGCCACCGCCGTCACCCTCGTGCTCGTGCCGGAAATTCCCGTGAGATGTTCCAGGTCAAACGCAATGTCGCTGGCGGAATGGAATCTCTGCTCCGGATTTTTCTCCAGGCAGTGCTGCACGATCCGCTCCAGCGCCGGAGAAACATTGCGATTCGTTTCGCTCAAATCCGCGGGATCTTCTTTCAGAATCGCGCTCATGGTATCCGCCGCTGTCTCCCGATGGAAAGCGCGTTTGCCAGAGATCATTTCGTAGAGAATCGCCCCGAAGCTGAAGATGTCGGAGCGCGCATCCACGGCCGCGCCGCGCACCTGTTCCGGCGACATATACCCCGCAGTCCCCATCACCACGCCCGCCTCCGTGGCGTGCGTCATGGTGGGAAGTGATGTGTGGACACCGGGTTCCGTCTGAGTCAACTTCGCCAGGCCGAAGTCCAGAATCTTGACCCGCCCATCTTTCGTGAGAAATATATTTTCCGGCTTCAGGTCGCGATGGATAATTCCTTTGGCATGAGCCGTGCCCAGCCCATGCGCAATTTGCAGCGCATAATCCAAAGTCTTACGCACGGCAATCGCCCCGCTGCGGAGGCGCTCCCGCAGCGTCTCGCCCTCCAGCAATTCGGAGACTACGTAAGGCGCACCTTGATGGGTGCCAATATCGAATACCGCCAGAATGTTGGGATGGTTCAGCGCCGCAGTAGCCAGCGCCTCTTGTTCAAAACGGCGCAGCCGGTCGGCGTCCAGAGAGAGTGCTTGCGGCAAAACTTTGACCGCGACATCCCGCTTCAGCCGGGAGTCGCGGGCACGATACACTTCGCCCATGCCTCCCGCGCCTAACAGGCTGACGATTTCGTACGGCCCCAGTTTCGTGCCAGAGGTCAGGTTCATCGGTGGGGCGGATTATAACCTACGCAGGAATTGCAGCGGGCTATTTCTACTGATCCAGCAGCGCGAGGGCTTCGTCCGTCGTAAGGAATCTCGCTCCGAGCGCTTGCAGTTCAGCAGCCGTCCGTTGGCCGTCTTCCGCCTTCAACGTTTCAATCGCATCCTGAACCACAGATACGTGGCGGCCGCGATCCAGCAACCCCTTGGCGGCAAAACGAACGCAATATTCCGTCACGACGCCAAAGACTACGAATTCAATATCGTCTCCGAATTGCTTCAGCAATTTTGCGGCGTGCCGGCTTTCAAAGACGTCGAGGGTTTGTTTTTCCAGAAGAATCTGTTGGTATCGTGAAAGATCGCGCGGCAGCGTTGCCGAAGCCTCATTCGGGACGGTCACAACTTTGTCGGTCAGTGCTTCGGGAACAAATGCGGATCCTGGGGTACCTTTGATGCAATGCGGCGGGAACGTCTGGAATTCAGGATCGTCCTTCGTGTGGTAGCAGCCATGCGAAACAAGAAAGACACGGCCCTGTCGCGCGGCATTCGTGAGCTTTCGAATGTTCGGCAGCAATCGTTCAGCGCCCGGCACGTAAAGATTTCCACCGGGCAGCATGAAGTCCGCCTGCGTATCAACTTCCCAGAAAACAACGTTGCGAGAAACCATGCCCTCCGCCGGATTCGTTTCCTAGGGCAAGCTTATAACAAAGTTTGCCAGCGATGGGATGGCCGTCAAGCTTTTGACTTTTTCGGCGTGAAACCAGGGAGGCGCCGCCTCTTCGGAGGAAGAGATCCGGATAATGTCAGTTCGCAAAGACCTTCCACGAATTCCGGCGTCAAACTATCGTGGCGGATCAGAAACCGCATGTAGATTGGACCGTAGAGCGAATCGAGAAGTAGATCCATGTCGACATTCTTGCGAAGTTGCCCGCGCAGAATGCCGCGCCGAAGGGTCGCGTAAGCTTCCCGGCGGCGTGGCATCATGAAGCGTTCCCGAAAAGCCGCAATGACATTTCTGTCACTTTGCCCGGCGGCAAGGATAGCGGAAACAATGCGGCCGCGGCGACTGCGAAATATCTTGATCAGCTGGCGCATCTGCTGGCTCATATCAGTACGCACAGAACCGGTATCGGGAAAGTGAAGTTTCCGCTTCGTGCTGCAGGCAAACGCGTCGGCGATGAGAGCGGCCTTATCGGGCCACCAGCGGTAAACGGTTGCTTTGCCGACGCCTGCATGGTCCGCCACGGATTCGATCGTCAGATCCGAAAAGCCCTTCTCCGCAAGGAGTTTCAACGTGCTGCGCAGGATGGCCAAGCGAGCTTCTTCACTCCGCGGACGCCCCGGAGCGCGCTTTTTTCTCGCCGGGTCACCACCCTTTTGAGCAGTAGGCTTCTGGCGCATGGTGTTACCCTATCATATAATCCTTCTATGGCTTTAGAATCCAATACGGGCAGTATCGAATCTAGAGCTAATCGATGGGTTCGCTCCGCAATCATGCAGGGACCCCTCCTCCTTAATTTATTCGAAACTTGCATTTGAACTCCGGTGCCTAACCGATGTGGATTGTTGCGTTAGCTCTAAGACGTCCCTACACCTTTATCGTGATGGCGCTCGTCATTATTATTCTGACGCCGATCACGATTTTGCGAACGCCTACTGATATTTTCCCTGACATCGATATTCCAGTGGTCTCCGTGGTTTGGTTCTACACGGGCATGTCGCCGCAAGACATGGCCGATCGCATCGTGGCCAATTCCGAGCGTGGCATTACTACCACCGTTAACGACATCGAGCACATGGAATCGCAGTCAGTGTACGGCCTAGGCGTCATCAAGGTTTTCTTCCGCCCCGGCACGAACGTGCAAGGAGCCATTGCGCAAATCACGGCCATCGGGCAAACCTCGGTGCGCAGTCTGCCCATCGGCACCACGCCCCCGTTAATCATTTCCTACAGCGCCTCGACTACGCCGATCATTCAACTTGGCCTGAGCAGTAAGACTTTGCCCGAGCAGCAGCTCTTCGATCTTGGTCAGAACTTCCTGCGTAACTATCTGGCTACAGTACCGGGAGCCGCTACTCCGTATCCCTACGGCGGCAAGATTCGTCAGATTCAGGTGGATCTGGATTTGCCAAAGTTGCAGTCTTACGGCCTCCAGCCCGTTGACATCGTCAACGCCGTCAACGCGCAGAACCTTGTTCTGCCCAGCGGCACCATCAAACTCGGCCCACTGGAATACAACGTAGAGATGAATGGAACGCCGCAGACCATCGCGGAATTGAACGACTTGCCGGTGAAGACCGTCAACGGTTCCACTTTATACATGCGGGATGTCGCGCACATCCGCGACGGCTTTTCGCCGCAGACGAACATCGTGCGTGCAGACGGGAACCGGGGCGCGCTGATGTCGATTTATAAGAACGGCAACGCATCCACGCTGCAGATCGTATCCGGGGTTAAGAATATTGTTCAACAGGCGGCGCAGGCGTTGCCGCCGGCTCTCAAGATCACATCGCTGTTTGACCAGTCCTTGTTCGTGCGCGCATCGATTGAGGGCGTACTGCGGGAGGGCCTGATTGCAGCTGCTCTCACCGCCGTGATGATCCTTATCTTTCTTGGCGATTGGCGCCCGACCATCGTCATCTCCATTTCGATTCCACTCTCGATTTTCGTGTCGATCATCCTCCTGGGCGCGATTGGGCAGACCATCAACATCATGACGCTAGGAGGATTAGCGCTCGCGGTCGGCATTCTGGTTGACGACGCCACGGTGGAAATCGAAAACATTGAGCGGAACCTGGCCATGGGCAAGGAGATGAAGCAGGCGATTCTTGACGGCGCGCAGCAGATCGCCGTGCCCGCTTTCGTGTCCACGCTTTCCATCTGCATCGTGTTTGTGCCCATGTTCTTTTTGACGGGCGTAGCGAAGTTCCTGTTCGTGCCGCTGGCCGAGGCCGTCAGCTTCGCCATGCTGGCAAGTTACCTGCTCTCGCGGACTCTTATTCCAACGCTGGTCATGTACATCATGCGCGGGCACGAACATCGCGCCGAAGCGCCAAAGTCATTCCTTGGCCGGTTTCAGCGCGGCTTCGAGCGGAAGTTTGAAGACTTCCGGCGTGGCTACGAACAGTTGCTGGAGACGACGCTCGAGCACCGCGGCATCTTCGTGCTTTGCTTCCTCGCTTTTTGTCTATTGTCGCTCGGACTGTTTTTCTTCCTGGGACAAGACTTCTTCCCGCAGGTGGACGCTGGCCTGCTGCGGCTGCATGTGCGGGCTCGGCCCGGCTTGCGCGTGGAAGAAACTGCGCGCTTGTGTGACGAAATCGAAGCTACGCTGCGCCAGGAGATTCCGAAGGGGCAATTGCAAACGATTCTGGATAATATCGGACTGCCAAATTCAGGAATCAATCAGTCTTAC
Source organism: Bryobacteraceae bacterium (assembly GCA_035314765.1). GTDB lineage: Bacteria > Acidobacteriota > Terriglobia > Bryobacterales > Bryobacteraceae > DATFZA01. The sequence continues at coordinate 6,076 of DATFZA010000218.1, read as the reverse complement.
AGCTCGAACGGAACCATTGGCAGCAGCGATGCCGAGATTCTCATCGCGCTCGACCCGGAACATCACTTGCCCACCGCCGGGCTTACGAGGCATCTGCGCGAAGTTCTGCCGCGGCGCTTTCCGGGAACGGAGTTCTTCTTCCAGCCGGCCGATATCGTTACCCAGATTCTGAACTTCGGCCTGCCTGCTCCCATTGACGTGCAGATCATCGGTACCGACATGCAAAGCAGTTATGTCATCGCGCAGCAGATCGCCAACAAAATGCGCCATATTCCCGGTACCGCCGATGTGCACGTCCAACAGTTGCTTGATCTACCCACGCTGCACATGGATATTGACCGCACTCGCGCGACGCAAGTCGGCATCACAGCAGGCAACGTGGCGCAGAGCGTTCTGGTTTCGCTGAGCGGCAGCTTTCAGACTTCACCAAATTTTTGGCTAAACCCGAAGAACGAAGTTACCTACCAGATGGCGGTGCAGGCCCCGCAATACCGCATGACCAGCATGCAGGACCTGATGACAATCCCGGTAACTTCGCCTGAGGGACCGCAATTACTGAGCAATCTTGTCCAGGTGTATCCGGTATCGCGGGCGGCCACGGTAAGTCACTGGAACGTGGCTCCCGTAATTGACGTTTACGCTAGTACGCAGGGTCGCGATCTGGGCGCCGTGGCCGCGGATACGGACAAAGTACTCCAGACATTCGATGGTCATTTGCCGCGCGGCACTCGCATCGTGGTGCGCGGGCAGGTCGCCACCATGCGCTCGTCATTTTTCGGTCTCGGTGTAGGATTGGTTGGCGCGATTCTTCTGGTTTATTTGCTCATCGTTATCAACTTTCAGTCCTGGCTCGATCCCTTCATCATTATCGCCGCGCTGCCGGGAGCGCTCGCGGGGATTTGCTGGTTCCTGTTGCTGACGCGAACTACCCTGAGTGTGCCCTCGCTCACCGGAGCGGTCATGTGCATGGGCGTGGCCACGGCGAATTCCATCCTGATGGTGAGTTTTGCGCGAGAGCAGCTCGATGAAGGCATTCCCGCCGCGAAAGCGGCTGTCGCTGCCGGATACACGCGTATGCGTCCGGTGCTGATGACGGCGCTGGCTATGATCATCGGTATGGTGCCGATGGCGCTTGGTTTTGGAGAAGGTGGCGAGCAGAACGCCCCGCTGGGCCGAGCCGTCATCGGCGGATTGCTATTTGCCACGGTTGCCACTTTGTTCTTCGTGCCCAGCGTATTCGCTATCTTCCATGGCCGCCGGGAGGCGAAGCGGGCACGAGGGCAGGCTTAAGAGTTTTCGGAGAATCGGGGTTCGAGCATGACTGCAGAAGGCAAGTCTAATTCTATGGCGGATGAACAGCGGCCCTCACCGGACGCCAGTGCTCCACAATCGCCGCAAGAGCAAGGCAAAGAGCATTATGCTCTAGGCACTCAAGCTCAGCGGGATGAGGAGATCGAAGCGATCCGGCAGCATTCCCGGCATCAGCCGCCCGGAATTCAGAAACCTCCTGAGCTTCCACCCGCGCCGCCGCGCAAGGCTTTAACGCTGGTGGGAATCGCGCTGCTGTTGCTGCTGGCGGCCGGTGGTTTCACCATGTTGTCGCGGATGAGTCACGAGCGCGCTCTGGCCAACGAAACCGAGCGCGAGACGGTGCCCACCGTCGCCGTGGTAAATCCTGTGTCGGAAAAGCCCGACGAAGATTTGATCCTCCCAGGCTCGCTGTTGGCCTATGAAGAGTCTCCCATTTATGCCCGCACCAGCGGCTACCTGGTGCGCTGGTACAAAGACATCGGGAGCCGCGTAACCAAAGGCGAGTTGCTGGCCAAGATTGATACGCCTGAAGTTGATCAGGAATTGAACCAGAGCCGGGCGGCGCGTCAGCAGATTGTCGCTCAAATGGAGCTCGCGAAAATTACCGCTGACCGCTGGCAAAACCTTCTCAAGACGGACTCCGTCTCCGCTCAGGAAGTGGACCAGAACACGAGCGGCTACAAGCAGGCGCAGGCCAACCTGGCTGCCGCCGATGCCAACGTGCGCCGCCTCGAACAGCTGGAAGGATTCAAAGAGGTCTACGCGCCGTTTAACGGTGTGCTCACCAAACGCAATGTCGATCCGGGCGCGCTGATCAACGCCGGCGCTCAGGCTGCCGGCCGCGAGCTGTTTGACATAGCGCGCGTCGATCCCTTGAGAGTCTACACCAGCGTTCCGCAGGCCTACGCGCCTTTCATAAAAGTCGGCGCCAAGACCTTTGTAACGCTGCAAGAATTCCCCGGTCAGAAATTCGTCGCAATCGTAGCACGAACCGCTGAGGCCATCGACCCCGCCACTCGTACGCTGCTCACCGAAGTGGATGTACCGAACAAGGATGGACGGTTGCTGCCGGGCTCGTTCGGCGAGGTTCACTTCGCGGTCGGCAACGGCGTGAACAAGGTGACGATTCCAGTGAACGCAATGTTGTTCCGCGCCGAAGGTCCGCGCGTCGCGGTCGTCGGTCCCGACAACAAGGTACAGTTGCGCCCTATCAACATTGGACGCGACTACGGCACGACTCTGGAGATTCTCGGCGGCGTCTCCCCCACGGACAAGATCGTGGTAAATCCAGCGGACTCGCTAGAGGATGGCCAGCCGGTGAACGTGGCGCAACCCCAACCGCAGCCCGGTCAAGCACAACCAGCTCCACAGAAGGGCGGGACGTCGTGAAGCGAGCCGCACTCCTGGCCGCTCTGGTTCTGGCGGCGTTTACGACGGGATGCACGGTTGGTCCGCGTTACAGCCGTCCCGCGGCCCCAACTCCTGCGCCCGATGCATGGAAGACGCAACCACCGTGGCAGCAGGCTGCTCCCAAGGACGCTATTCCCAAGGGTGAGTGGTGGAAAATTTTCAACGACGCCGAACTCAATACCTACGAGCAGCAACTGCTACAGGCGAACCAATCCCTGGAGGCGGCTCGCGATCGCTTGAATCAGGCTCGTTCCTTGGCGCGGGTAGCCACCGCTGATTTTTTTCCCCAACTCTCGACCGATCCGTCCGCCGTGCGGGAACGCGGTTCCGGCAATCGTCCGCTGAACGGCGAGCAGCCGGTTGTTATCAAGGGCGTGACGCAGGCAGTTCCGCCCTATACCCAGAACGTCTACACGATTCCGTTCTCCATCAACTATGAGCCCGATCTGTTCGGGCGCGTCCGGCGCAACGTGGAGGCGGCCAACGCTTCTCTTCAATCCACGGCCGCCGATCTTCAAAACGTACAGTTGGTGCTGACCGCCGAACTTGCGGCCGACTACTTTAGCTTGCGCGAGCTGGATGCCGAGTTCAATGTGGTTCAGGAATCTGTGGGCTATCAGCGTAAGGGCCTGGATCTGGTGAACCACCGTCACGATGGCGGCATTGCCAACGGACTCGACGTAGCGCAGCAGGCAGCTCTGCTCGATTCAACGTTATCGCAGCTTTCGCTGGTGCAGCAGACGCGAGCGCAATACGAACACGCTATCGCCGTGCTACTGGGACAATCGGCCTCCACTCTTGCCTTGCCTGTAGCGCCGTTGCAGGCCACGCCCCCTCCGGTTCCGCTTGGCGTTCCTTCGGACGTGCTCGAGCGGCGACCGGATATCTCCACTGCCGAACGGCAAATGGCCTACCAGAATGCCCAGGTGGGCATCGCGCGTACCGCCTTCTATCCCAACATCACCCTTAGTGGCTCCGGAGGCTGGCAGAGTACCGAACTGGGGCCATTGCTGAACGCGCCCAGCCTTTTCTGGTCGCTCGGGGTGGATGCGCTGGAACCGATCCTCGAGGGAGGACGCAATCGCGCCAATCTCGCAGCCGCGCGCGCGGCCTACGACCAATCTGTGGCGAACTACCGCCAGGCCGTGCTCACTGCCTTCCAGCAAGTTGAAGACGGCATCAGCAATCTGAGCACGCTTTCGCAAGCGCTCACCACCCAAGGCGCTGCCGTCGAGGATGCGCGCCGGGCGCTTGCCATCGCCAACAATCGCTACATCGGCGGAGTCACTAGTTACCTCGACGTTATCACCGCGCAAACTACGCTGCTGAGCAGCGAACGGTTGGAAACGCAGTTGCTGGGCCAGCAGATGGTCAGCTCTGTCTATTTAGTAAAGGCTCTCGGGGGCGGCTGGGACGCTAGCCAGATCAAGGATCAACAGGTTCATCCCCAGGCAATTCAGGCACTGCAGCCATGACCTCTTAACTAGTTGACAAACACCTTCTGTGGGCCTAGAATCAAAGTTAGCTCTTAATCTCCTCTTATTTTCTTTTCTTTCGGCTATTCAGAAGTAAGACCGGTCAATCATAGCCTTATCGTACTCAGCGACTTCTGAGGGGAACGACGCTAGCTCGATCTTAGCCTGGGATATTTTCGATCGTATCCCGGTTGTTTGGTCTGCTGTTACCAACCTGAGCCAAAGGGAGCCCATGAAAAATACAAAGTTTCTCGTCAAGGTGAATCGCGGCGGTGCGCGCGCCGCTGAATACGTTCTGCGAATTGATCGTAGCCCTATCCAGACCACAACCAACAAAAAGCTGGCCCTGGCCATGGGAAGATTTACCGCCGAAGACGCCGTCAAACTGATGCAGAATTCTCGCTGCACTCCGGAACTGATCTCGGTTCAGGTGTAGCGTCCGGCCCAGTCGGTCCGAACGCCACTCGACACTGCCGAAACTTATCTTGAAGTTGCTCCCGGCTAGCCGCGCTAGCTATGGGCGTGGCGTTCGCTATTAGGTCTGGAACCGCTAAGCGCGAAGAAGAGAATGTAGGCATAGCAGAGCGCGGCAACTATTAGTGCATAGTGCAAGCCCTGTCCCCAAATTGCCCCGCCGTAAGATTTTGCGTTGATCCCATCGCCTATCTTCCCCACCAGATACGGTATAGCTGCACCGCCCACAATCGCCATAATCATGACTCCCGAGCCGTCGCCCGTAAGCGGTCCGAGTTCAGCCACTCCTAGGGTGAAAATGCTCGGGAACATGATCGAATTGAAGAGTCCCACCAGCAAGATCGCCCACATCGCCAGTGCCCCATTGCTTAACACAGAAGTGATCACCAATACTCCCGCCATCACAGCGCAAAAGGCAAGCACCGGCCTTGTCTTCACCTTCTGCAGTACGGCCGATCCGATGAACCGGCCCACCATCGCCCCGCCCCAATACAAGGAGATGTACTTCGCCGCCGCCCGTAATGCTTCCTGATAGCGAAGTGCCGAGTCAGGAACAGCCGAAACGGAGACCAAGTGCCCGATATTATCCAGTGCCAGATAGTTTGCGATGGAACTTCCAATCGCGACCTCTCCGCCTACGTAGACGAAGATTGCGATAGCGCCGAAGATCAGGTTGGGATGACGCCAGATTGAATCGCTCACCTTTTCGCCAATCTGATGCTGTGCAGCTTCAATCTTCGGAAGTTTGAAGCTGCCGATCAAGACCGCGAGCAAAACGAGGGCAATGCCAAGAAAAACATAAGGCCTAATGACCGAGGCGGCCTGCTGGATGGGGTCAACCGCAGCCACAGCGGCGGCGCTTAGAATGAAGAGCCCGCCGATCCACGGTGCAATCGTTGTTCCCAGCGAATTGAACGCCTGGGTCAGATTCAACCGACTGGAGGCGGTTTTGGCCGGCCCCAGCACCGTAACGTACGGGTTGGCGGCGACTTGCAGGAGTGTAATTCCCGCGGCCAGCACAATCAGTGCGGTCAGAAAGAGTGCGAACGATGGCACCTTCGCTGCGGGAACAAATAAGAAGGCTCCCGCACCCATGGTCAATAGCCCTACAACCATTGCTTTCTGATAGCCTAGCCAATCGATAACCTTGGCCGAGGGTAAGGAAAACACAAAATATGACGAGAAGAATGCGGTCTGGACGAGCATGCTGACTGCAAGCTTCAAACTGAAAACATGCTGGAAATGAGGAATCAGCACATCGTTCAGCGATGTAAGTGCACCCCACATGAAGAACAACGTAGTCACCACCGCCAGCGGGCCTTTGTAGGATGCCGGCGCATCAGGAGAAACTGCAGTAGAACTGCTCGGCGTCGCGATTGACATAGTGAAAGCTTCCGCTCGGCATC
>DATFZA010000217.1:0-3396 GCA_035314765.1 Bryobacteraceae bacterium | reverse complement strand
CCCCATCCGCTGCGTCAGGTGGATCCCTATCTGGCGATTCTCGAATTTCTCATCATCTTGGTTGCTCCGGCTCTGGTGGTCTTGATGGCTGCGGTGTACGCTTACGCGGCGCCCGACAGAAAGATTTTCGGATTGGCCGCGCTCGCCTTCATCACGGTTTTTGCGACGCTGACGTGCGGCGTCCATTTTGTTTGTCTCACGGCCGGGCGCCAGATCGAATCCAGCGCGTTGCCGGAGATCTCGCGCCAGCTCTCCGTGCAGGAGTGGCCGTCGCTGGCGCTGGCGGTGGAGTTTCTCGCCTGGCATTTTTTCTTTGGGCTGAGCATGGTGTTTGCATCGCTTGTTTTTGGCGGGAGCCGGCTGCATTCATATGTGCGAGCGAGCATGATGATGAGCGGGACACTTTGTGTTTTGAGCACGCTGGGGCCGCTTACCGGGGAGATGCGAATTCCGTGGCTGGGAATTGTAGGATATGGGTTTATGCTGCCGGTGGCTTGTGGTTTTCTGGCTGTGCTTTTCAGGCGGGCCGGGGCGGCTTACGGAATAAAGGTAGGCTGATTTGATATTGTTCCGTCGATCTCAGCTTTAATTAGCCAATTCGTCGAACTGCGTGATAAGCACTTCTCGATCTTGAAACACCGCCCGGATCTCAAGCCGGCCGCCCAGGGCTTCAATGTATTCTGCCAGGGTATTGACGCAGACGTCGGATCGCTGCTCAATTTTCGAGACCCCTCCCTGATTTACTCCGAGGATGCCGGCGAGCTGGAGTTGCGTCATCTGCTGGGCCCTGCGCAATTGATCGAGCGGCATAGCGGCGAGGCTCTTTTGGAAGCGTTTTTCGATCCTGCGCTGCCGATCCGCCGGCATCGCGTCCAGCAATTCACGAAAATTACGAGTGGGCATTAGATGGTGTCCTTCTTCCTCAGTTCGATGTCAAGGCCGTTTGCGACGAATGCGCAAGCATCGTAAATCGCCCGTTCTACGCGGTTCGCGGCATCTGCGTTGTCTTCAGCGATGTAGGACCAGACGTGGAAAATATCGGCTTTGGCAAGGGCGTGAGATCATAAGCGCTCATCGCCGGAGTGAGTTCTCTCGATGCCAGTTCTCTTTCATGGCCTGAATTTCACGACGGGCCTGGACGCCGTCGTTAAGTTCGCCGCGTTCGGCCTGGAGGTAGCCTTCCTCGATGTGGGCGGACAGGGGTTGGCGTTCCTCGTCAGCCCAACTTTCTTCGGCGTCTTGCGCTTCAAGGGCGCGGCGTAGGACATCTTCCACGCTCGTGTAGCCGCCACTGGTCGGGAGGGACTGTCAATTGCATGGTTGATGCTCGCTCTTATCATAGCGTTTGCGAGGGATCGGATTAACTCGACGGGCCGATTAATAATCGGCCGCAGGTTAATAACCTGCCCCACACCTTGGCATTAGACCTTTTTTATCGCGCTGACAGTGCGGGAGGGGTGGCACCAGAGCCAGGATGGCGGCGAGACCGTTATGCCGGTGAGGCTCAGATCCTGGAGATCGTGGGAACAGTCGGAGAGATCGAAAATGCGGAGTTGGCCGCCGGGCTTCAGGACTCGGACCATTTCTGAGAGGGCCCTGGTGCGGTCTGGTACCAGGTGAACGACGCTGGAGGACACCACTACATCGAAGCTTGCGTCGGGGAACGCCAGCTTCTGCGCGTCGGCGGTTTCGATTTTGATTTTGGGTAGAACGCCTTCCGCGGTGGCGAGGTCGCGCACGGCTTCGGGACTGTTGTCGCTCAGTTCTTCTTTGCGCCAGATGTCGACGCCCGTCGCGCGGCCGGTTTGCAGGCGCTTGGCTGCACCGATCAGCAACAGGCCGCGGCCGCAGCCGACGTCCAGCACTTTCTCGTCGCCCTTCCAGGTGATGCTGTCCAGGAGGCGGTCGCGCATTTGCAGTTTTCCCGTGCGGCTGCTATTGAAATACACCAGGACCATCACGCCGAAGCCCAGCCCGATCACGAGCGAGATCCAGGCGACGGGATTGGCGCCGTTCGATATCCAAAGACCGGCGCCGGCGGCCAGAAACAGGCAGGCGCGGATGGCCAGGTCGCGGACGCGCGCGGGAAAGTCCAGTCCGTAGTCCGGCTTCACGCGTGGACGGGTTGCGGCTCTTTACCGGGTTCTTCCAGTGGTAAGGCCTCTCGTGTTTGCATTCTTGGTTGGGACATCATTGTTGGGACATCGATGAATCCGATTGCAGCATAGCACGAGCGGCAGGTTTGACAGAGCTGGAGAGGAGAGCTAACCTCGGGTTGAGTACAGTATTCCAGGACTCTATGAACCTCCATCTCACTCCTGAGCTTGAACAGCTCGTCCAGAGCAAGGTCAAATCCGGTCGATATAACTCTGCGAACGAGGTGAACCGCGAGGCTCTCCGGCTCCTTGAACATCGCGACGAGGTCTTTGCGCTGCGTAGGGACGAGATTCGCACCCAAATTGACGAAGGCTGGCTTTCCGCTAAGAGTGGAGACCTGGCCGATGGGGAAGACGTCTTCGACCGTGTTGACGCCGAGTTAGAGGTTATGGAGCGCTCCCCTGGTAAATGAGGCGTTTCGTTCTAACCAAGCCGGCGGAACGCGATTTAGATCAAATTAAGCAATTCCTGGTTGAGAGGGCCGGCCCGAGAATCGCCCGTCGGGTGCTTAAGGAAGTCCGCGCAGTGCTGGCTCGTTTGGGAGATGAGCCGGAGATTGGCCATGTTCGTGACGACCTCACGGCCCGTCCGGTCAAGTTCTGGCCCGTTTTCTCCTACTTCATCGTCTACGATTCGCAAAGCAAACCCGTCGAGATCATCCGGATCTTGCACGGAATGCGCGACGTTGAAGACATCCTGAATTAATGGGAAATAGCGCTGGCTTCTTTCCGCTCAACGTTTGCCCTGGCGCGCATTTCAACCACGGCCAGGGGCAGTCTCCGCGTCTGGCTGGCGATGACGGCGGCCACGTGCACTACCTCACGCGTGGACGGGCTGCGGTTCTCTACCGGCTTCGTCAACCACTAAGGGCCGCTTGTGTTTGCACTCATTATTCGGGCATTGGGCCACGGGGCCGGCCTTGAGCCATTTTTCGATGAGGTAGGGATGGCCGCAGTCGGGGCATTTTTCGTTCAGCGGCTTACCCCAAGCTACGAAATCGCATTCGGGATAGCGATTGCAGCCGTAGAAGGTCTTGCCGCGCTTGGAGCGCCGCTCCACCACTTCGCCTTCGGTGCAGTTGGGGCAGGGAACGCCGATGGTTTTTTGCTTGACGAACTTGCAGGTCGGGTAATTGCTGCAAGCGGTGAATTCGCCAAAGCGGCCGTGCTTGATCACCATGTGATTGCCGCACTGCGGGCATTTTTCTTCGAGCGGTACATCGGACTGTTTCTGCGTGCC
>DATFZA010000216.1:0-5573 GCA_035314765.1 Bryobacteraceae bacterium | reverse complement strand
GCTTGCAGCCGCGATTCTTCTGCTGATTCCCTCGTTGAGCAACGCTCAAGACGAAACGTCCCGCAGCGTTGCGGGCGGTGGCATCACCGTCCCAGGCTGGATGGGTAAGATCGACGACAACGAGGCCAAACAAGGCAAGACCATCAACGACGCGAAACTTTCCAAGGAAAGTAGTGCGCTCCACGTGGTCACCGGTCCCGCGGTAACGTACTGGAACCCCGCCAATCAGGCTAAAGGGAATTACACAGTCAAGGCCACCTTCAACGAGCCGAAGTACATGAGTATCAATAGTCACCCGCATCCGTACGGTATTGTTATCGGAGGAACGGGGTTGGGAACCGATAAAGCGAGCTATCTCTACTGCGCCGCCTATGGCAACGGCAACTTCATTGTGCGCGGGTTTGCCCCGGAGCCGTTTCAGATGAACGGCAGGCGCGGCGAGGCCAACGCGGCGGTCCATAAAGCGGCCGGAGTGGGAGAGCCTGTCACCCAGGAGATCGCGGTGTCCGTGAACGGCGCCAAAGTCGAATGCTCTATCAACGGGACCGTCGTCGCCAGCTACGACAAGGCCGCCGTCGTTACGGCTGGAAAGCTTGCTTCTACGGATGGCGTCTACGGGCTTCGCTTCGCCCACAACACCGAGGTCATGGTCACCGGGTTGAGCTTGACGAAGAATTAGGCGGCGGGCGCAAGGTGGAAAAAGGCGTGACCCTGGCCATCGCGATCAGCTTCAACTCACTTGATCGCCCTTGTTATCTCGGGGCTGGTCTGCCCCGCAACCGTTATGGTCACAGACACGGCGTTCCCTGAAGGAACACCTGCGGACATGCCGCCGCCCCGTCGCCGCTTAGCACCCCCCGATCCCGATTGACAACATATAGTGAAATCACCATACTAAAGTCTACTGATGACCGGGCCGTCTTTGAAGCCCGTGGTCTGGGTCGGATCGAGCCGCAAGGACTTGCGTGCATTTCCCGAACTCGTCCAGGATCACATTGGATACTCCTTGTACATCGCGCAGCGTGGCGGTAAATACCGCGACACGAAGACGCTGAGTGGCTTCGGTGGGGCCGGAATGGTGGAGGTAATCGACAATTTTCGAGGCGACACATTTCGGGCCATCTACACGGTCCGTTATTCGGATGCAATCTATGTATTGCACGCGTTCCAGAAGAAATCGAAAACCGGACACGCAATGCCGCGCCCGGAGATGCAGTTGATTCAACAGCGGTTGCGCGAGGCTGAAAAAATCGCGACGAGAGGGAGTCATGAGCAAGACCAAGTTTGAAACCGGCAGCCACAACGTGTTCCGGGACCTCGGCCTGCCCAATGCGGAAGAGCATCTGATCAAGGCGCAACTGGTGTATAAGATCGACGGCATCCTAAAAAAACGCCGCCTGAAGCAGGTCGATGCTGGCAAGTTGTTCGGCATCCCGCAACCGGACGTTTCGAAGATGCTCCGCGGGGAGTTCCGGCAGTTTTCAGTCGAGCGCTTGCTGCGGTTTCTGGTCGCGCTCAATCACGACGTAGAGATTGTCGTCAAACCGCACCGCGGGCAAGGCGAACCAGCGGCACTGAATGTCTTGTGAAGGCGACTCTTGCCCTATTTCTCAATATTGGTGAAACTCGGACCGGTGCTCTCTACGACAGAACCGGAACAAAAGGCTACGCTACGCTTTACGGCGCGCCAGCAACGCTTGGATATTGACGCCGGGAGCAAGATTGGTGGGATCCGCTGTTACCTGAATCAGCCGAGGAGAAAAGCCGCTGGAGACATCGATAGTGACAAACGGTGCGTTGTCGTAGACGGAAGCAGAGAAAGCGGTTCCCGTTATCGAAGAAGTCACGCTCAAGGTCTGGACCGCAGCCGGTGCGCCTCCGCTCGGTGCAGAAAACTGCATCGCGGCTGGGGCCACGGTTACGGTAGGCGCAGCCACCAACACCTTTCGGATACGGTTATTGTTTGTATCGCTGATGTAAAGATTGCCGGCGGCATCAACTGCGACGTCGGAGGAGTTATTTGACTCTCCGGATGGATCAGGCAGGATGTCGAGTTCCGCGCTCGTGGCCAGGCCGCCGTCGCCGGACAAACCACCCATTCCGTCCCCGGCCACGGTACTGATGATTCCCTGAGGAGTAACCATGCGAACCGCGCTGTTCTGATCCGCAATGAAAAGATTGCCGGCGGCATCTATCGCTAAACCTTGCGGCGAAGTCAAACTCGCACCCGTAGCCGGGCCGCCGTCCCCGGAGTAAGCTGCAGTCCCGTTCCCAGCGATCGTAGTGATAATCCCGGCGGCGGTAACCTTGCGGACCACATTGTTACCGGAATCGCTGATAAAGATATTGCCGGCGGCATCGAGCGCCAAGCCTTGCGGGTAGTTCAAGGCCGCGCTGGTCGCCGGACCGCCGTCTCCTGAGTACCCGAAGGTTCCGTTCCCGGCCACCGTGCTGACGAACCCCAATGGAGTCACTTTCTGAACAACCCCAGAGTTGCCGTTGGCAACGAAGAGATTTCCCGCCTGGTCCACCTTCACACGAAATGGCGCGGTATCTATCGCAAAAGTCGCGACAGTGGTGATGATTCCCGAAGGGCTCACCTTCCTGATTGCGCTGGCGAAGGTATCCGCAATAAATAGATTTCCCGCAGCATCCACAGCAACGCCAAGTGGATAGTTCAACGCTGCGCTCGTAGCTGGACCGCCCTCCCCCGGGAATGCCTGCGAGGCGGAGTTCACCCCGCTACTCCCGTTTCCCGCGACCGTGCTGATCACGCCAGCCGGAGTTATTTTCCGGATTCGATTATTTCTTGTATCCGCAACGAAGAGGTTCCCAGCCGCGTCGAAAGCCAAACCGCTGGGAATGTTAAATTTTGCACTGGCGGCCGGTCCGCCGTCAGCGCCGAAGGCATACTGGCCATTTCCCACAATGGTAGTAATCGTTCCTGTGGTGTCGACCTTTCGCACCCGACGATTATTATCGTCGGCGATGAACAGGTTGCCGGCCTGATCCGCCGCCAAGTCGAGGGGAAAATTCACGCTCGTTGCCGGGCCTCCATCGCCCGAAAATCCACCGCTAAACTGCTCCACTACAAAGTGTCCTGCCGCCGTCTTGATGATCCCGGCAGGAGTGACCTTGTAAATCACCTGATTGCACGCGTCGGCAAAAAAGAAATTGCCGGCGCCATCAAAGGCCATACCAACCGGACTACACAGTGTCGCATTGGTGGCCGGGCCTCCGACGCCGGAGTACCCCTGCCCTCCGTTACCGGCCACAGTGCTGATAATCCCCGCAGGAGTTACCTTCCTGATCACCTCGGCGTAGTTGTCCACGATTAGTAGGTTCCCCGCAGTATCGATCCCAACGGAGAACGGTGCCATCAGTTCCGCGGCGGTGGCTGGGCCACCGTCACCGGAGTAGCCGGACGTTCCATTCCCAGCTACGGCAGTGATAATTCCATCCGGGGCGACCCTCCTAACCACGCTATTGCCCAAATCGGCGATGAAGATGTTGCCAACTGCGTCTACCGCGACCCCGAGGGCCCTCCCAAAGCCGCACTGGTGGCTGGGCCTCCATCGCCGGAATACCCAAAGGCGGCCATGCCCTGGCCGCTACCCGCCACGGTACTGATGACGCCGGACGGAGTAACCTTATAGACCCGCGATGAGCATTGGTCCGCAAAGAAGAGATTGCCGGCTGTATCTACAGTCGAATCCCACGGGAAACACAACGCTGCACTCGTCGCTAAGCCACCATCGCCAGCCTCCAGGTAGGCCCCATTTCCCGCAATCAACGTCAGTTGTCCCGATGGGTCAACCTTGTATATTCGATTGTTTCCGAAGTCAGAGACAAAAACGTTGCCCTTGGCATCTACAGAGACGCCGGGAATGTCGCCCGTGGCGCATTTATCGCCGCTATCGGCGTTTGGGGAAAACTAAAATCCGTTCCCGCAATCGTCGTAATAACCTGCGCCTGCGAACCGCAAAACGTCGCGGTCATAGCAACAAAGAGCCGGGGAAACGCGCATCTCATTGAAGACCTCCTCAGATCCCGCCGTCCTCACGATTTCTGAGTTAAAGAGGCCCCGTCTTCCCGCCGAAAAAAACACCGGCTGGTTCGTATCGACCTTTTTATTGCGGTACGCGCGGTTTACCACAGACGCCGCTAGGAGGCAAATGCCTCCGCTTTTTCCAATTTTGTCGCTGCGTAACGCCGAGATTTTTAATGGGTTAACCTCAAGCGATAGACCATAGAAATAACTCGGGGCGTTGCGCTTGGTCCGCGCTTTCGCGTACGTTATAGAGAGAAGCCGTGACCATCGAAATCGAAAACCCAGAGGATGATCATCCGAACGCGCTTAGTGAGGGGAAAATTCCGCCGTGTTCCGGGAACTGATTCACCATGCGCCCTTCGCGGTCACGCCTACATGCTGTAGCCTGATGATATGAGCAACCGCGAGCACGCTCACGACTTGATCGATCGCCTTCCCGAGCCACAACTCGCCGCTCTGGTCGGCCTGCTGGAGACTATCCTCGACCCGGTCGCTACCGCGCTACGCAATGCGCCGACGGATGACGAGCCGGAAAGCGAAGAAGAAAAGCAGGAAGTTGCCGAAGCTCACGATTGGCTCAAGCGCAACGGCGGCAAAGGCGTCCCGCACGACGAAGCCATGCGCCGCCTGAAACTGAGCTAACAACCTCGCCGTGAGAGAAATCGAATGGACCGCCGCGGCGTTGGACGACCTGGCGGCGCTCGACAAGGACATCGCACGCCGTGTCAAACAGGCGGCAGAGCGCTTCGCTGAAACCGGCGTTGGCAACGTGAAGAAGCTTCAGGGAACGAGCTTTGCCGAGTACCGTCTCCGCGTCGGCGATTACCGTGTCCGCTTTGAAGCCGAGGGTGAAACCATTCGCATACTCCGCGTCCGCAACCGCCGCGAGGCTTACCGCTAAGCCAAACGTCTTCTACCGCCCTCTCGCCAAATGTCCCCTGCCTCTTCTCAGGATGACTGGGTCTTCAAAGACACCCCGCTCGGCCAGAGGATAGCAAGATAGAGGCGTATCCTCATGTGCGGATTGCTTGATCTATCGGTGAGTGTCCACTGAGCAGAAATCCCCTACTGCAACAACTCGGACTCAGCGTTCCCGAACGCTTCGAACTCAATCGCAAACGTAGTGCGGACTCGGCGACTGCCTAGTCAAGCCGGCTTGGAAGCGGCGAACTCAAGTCGTCGCCCTTCGCAGCTCCGGAAACATGCGGCTCCATAGCGCAACGACCAATAACGTGCCCGCGCCACCCAACACCACAGCCGGGACCGTGCCGAACCACTGCGCGGTGAGCCCGCTCTCGAACTGGCCGACTTCGTTCGATGCACCAATAAAGAGCATATTCACCGCGCTCACGCGGCCGCGCATTTCGTCCGGCGTGGCCACTTGGACCAGCGTCCCGCGCACGATCATGCTCACCATGTCGCAAGCCCCCAGCAGAATCAGCGCCACCAGCGACAGCGCCAGGTTGCGCGACAAACCGAAAACAATGGTGCACAGGCCGAAGCCAAACACACCCCACAGCAT
>DATFZA010000215.1:0-4838 GCA_035314765.1 Bryobacteraceae bacterium | reverse complement strand
ATTCATGCCAGCGCGACCTCGTTTTTCGGCACTGGAGGAGACAGGCGCAGCTTCTTGGTTTCGAGCCCTACCGCCACCATACCCGATCTCGTGACGTCGATTTCGCCGTAGCTGCGCATGACATCGACGAACTCATCGAGGCGCTCCGAGTCGCCGGTGACTTCCAGCGCGAAGCCCTCGGTGGACGAATCCACCACACGTGCGCCGAAAATCTCCGCTTCTTTCAGGACCGCGGTGCGATTGTCCATTTGAGTGCGCACACGCAGCAGAACCATCTCACGTTTGACCGATGGGATTTCGGTCATGTCCACGGCCTGCAGCACGTTGATCAGCTTGTTCATCTGCTTAATGACTTGCGTGCCGAGGTGAGGTTCCACGTTGACCGAGATCGTCATGCGCGACACCTCGGGATCGAGCGTCCGGGCGACCGTGAGGCTTTCGATGTTGAACCCGCGGGCGCTCAACACGCCGGTGATGCGCATCAGCGAGCCGGGCTTGTTTTCGACCAATAAAGATATAACTTGCAGCATGATTTCTCCTACGCGTTACGCGACCACCGGTTGCGGGGGCCCCAGCACCATTTCGTTGATCGCCGCGCCGGCCGGCACCATGGGATACACATTTTCAAACTGGGTGACGCGAATGTTGAGCAGGTACGGCCCGGGCTCGTCCACCGCTTCCCGCAGAGCCGGAACCAGGTCCGAAACCTTCTCTATCGTTCGGCCTTTGAAACCGTATGCGCCGGCTAGCATCGCGGCGTCCGGAAAAGTATTGAGTTCCACCTGGCTCAACCGGTTGTTGTAGAACAATTCTTGCCATTGACGGACCATGCCCAGATAGCCGTTGTTGACGACGATGATTTTGATGGGCAATCCGTGATTGGCGATGGTGGCGAGTTCCGGAATGGACATTTGGAAGCCGCCATCGCCCACGATGGCGAAAACCAGCTTGTCAGGGCAGGCGAATTGGGCGCCGAGAGCGGCGGGAAGGCCAAACCCCATGGAACCGAGTCCTCCGGAGTTGAGCCAAAGCCTGGGCTCATCAAAACGGATGAATTGCGCTGCCCACATTTGGTGCTGTCCGACATCGGAGCAGACGATGGCGCTGCCGCGGGAAATCCGGTCGATCTCTTTCATCACATGCTGCGGCTTAATTTCCGAGGTGGAAACTTCGGGAGTTAGCGGATGTTGCTCTTTCCACTCGCGTACTTGCGCGCGCCAGGCGATGCGGGCAGAGGCATTGACATTTTGATGCTCCGCAGCGAGTTCCGCCAGATTTCGGATCAGCTTGACCAGCACACGCTTGACGTCGCCGACGATCGGGATGTCGGGCGTCCGATTCTTGCCAATTTCGGCCGGATCGATATCGACGTGAATGACCTTGGCATGCGGCGCAAAAGCGGCCAGACGCCCAGTGACGCGGTCGTCGAAGCGGGTTCCCAGGGCAATCAACAGGTCGGTGTTGGTCATCGCCATGTTGGCTGCATAGCTGCCATGCATGCCCGGCATGCTGATGTAGTTGGGATGCGCCGCGGGCAACGAGCCCAAGCCCATGAGCGTGGTGACGGCCGGCGCATCCAGCATCTCGACCAGTTCACGCAGTTCCTGAGAGGCGCCGGCGGCAACAATTCCGCCGCCCGCGTAAATCATGGGCCGTTGCGCTTCCCACATCATTTGCGCCGCGCGCCGGATTTGACCGCCGTGACCTTCGGTGTAAACTTTGTAACCCGGCAGATGAATCGAGGAGACCGGCGTGTAATGCCACTGGGCTTGAAACACATCCTTGGGAATATCCACCAGCACGGGACCCGGACGGCCGCTGGCCGCTATGTAGAACGCCTCATGAACGGCTTGCGGCAGTTCCTGGACGGTCTTCACCAGGAAGTTGTGTTTGGTGCAGGACCTGGTGATGCCGAAGGTGTCGGCCTCCTGGAACGCATCGCTCCCGATCAGTTTGGTGGAGACTTGGCCGGTGAGGGCGACGATGGGGATGGAATCCATCATGGAATCGACCAGCGCGGTGACCAGATTGGTGGCGCCCGGGCCGGAAGTGGCGCAACAGACGCCGACTTTGCCAGTGGAGCGAGCCCAGCCTTCCGCCGCGAAGCAGGCATTCTGCTCATGCCGGACGAGAACATGCCGGATGGGATGCTCGTACATCGCATCATAGAGCGGAAGCGTGACGCCCCCGGGGTAGCCGAAGATGCATTCGACGTTCTCCCGCACCAGACATTCGAGCAAAATCTGCGCGCCCGACATGAGTTTCGTTTCCGTAGCCGAGATCAAGCATTCCTCCAAAAAACGGGCCTGCAAAAACGGGCCTCCAAAAAAAAAGCAGCCTTTAAATGCAGAAGGCCACCGGCGGGTTGTTTGCCCGCCGGTGGCCTTCAGATTCCTATTCCGAAGTCCTTCAGGCGGCGCCGGGTACGGCGACCTGAATAATAATCGGAAGCACGACTACGCCCAATAGCGACAGACCCGGTAGGGCGATCCTGTCAGCGTACGTAGCTGCATAAGTCATGTAGGTACAGGATACGTCAAGGGCCTATGCAAATGCAAGCGGATAATCGCATAAAAAATGCTTATGGCGGGCTGAGCGGGACCGGCCCCACCAATTGTTGACGCTGACCGAATCTGCCGCTTCCCGTTATACTCGATGCGTGGGGGAGTGAAGTGACGCTCAACTCTTTTCTACTTTCCGCGGGAGCTATTTTCTGGCTAACGCCATGCCTCCTTGCTCAGACGCCGAAAACAACCTCCGGCGTTCCCGATGGCGGCACTCGCGAAGCTCTGATCAGTATTTTCATTCCGAACTTGGCCGGCGCTCCATTCGCGGCTACCGTGAATACGGAGTGGGTCCGGTCTTTGGCGGACGGGACCCGGATTACGCTCAAGAACCACCGGCTGATCGCGCGCGATGGCCGTGGGCGCATATTTCAGGAGCGGCGGTTGCTGGTGGCTGACGATGGACGGGCGGAATCGGTCTTGACGCAGACCGAAATTACCGACCCGGTCTCGCACGAAAAATACATTTGCGTGCCGCAAGCGCGGGTCTGCCAATTGGAAGTGCTGCACGCTGTCGAAACGGCTTCGCGAATGGCCCGGCGGGCCGCCGCCCAAAAGGGAGAGCAATCCCTGGGTACACAATCCCTGGGTACACAAGAGATCGCGGGTGTAGAAGCGATCGGCACGCAAGAGATCGAGGTAATTGCGAAAGGCGCGATCGGAAACGACAGCCCCATGCTCACGAAGCGAGAGTATTGGTATTCGCCCCAGCTGGGTTTGAACGTTCTCAGCATTCGCGAGGATCCACGATTTGGCACGCAAAGATTCGAACTGTCCGCTGTGACGCTGGGAGAACCGGACGCGAAGTTGTTTGCGCCGCCCGAAGGCTCTAAGATTATCGACCTGCGAAAGACCACGGAAATAGACGCACCGCAAACTCCGCCTCAGGAATGATCGGGGATCGGGCCTGAATGGATCTTGAAGGCCCGGCGTCTGGCTTCGTTGAGAAATGTCCGCATCATTTCCTGGCTCGCGCCTCCGCAGGTCCTAGCGCCTCCGCACGCGCTTCCAGGTTTCGCCTGCCGCGATAACTGCCAGGGCGCAGATGACCTGCACGCCGACAATCAGCCCCTGAGAAGGATGCAGCAGTTTTTCAAGAGATGGATCGGTGACGATCATGTCCCCGGCAACGCGGCCCAGCAGCGCCGCTCCCAGGTAGATGATCCAGGTGTACTTGTTCATGATCCGGGCGAGAACGCTGCTGGCAGCCACCACAAACGTAATGCTGAGTGCGAGGCCAAAGGTTAATAGCAGGAGGTTGCCCTTCGACGTGGCGGCGATGGCCAGAATGTTGTCCAGCGACATGGTGACGTCGGCCACCAGAATGAGCCAGATGGCCTGCGCCAACGATTTGGCCGGGCGCGCATGTTCCTCCTCGCCATGGGTGTCGGCAAGGAGCCTGATCGCGATCCACAGGATCAGGAGGCCGCCGGTCAGTTTGAGATAGCGGACTTCCAGAATCCGGGCCGCAAAAAAAGTCAAGGCGATGCGCAGGACGATGGCGCCTCCAGCCCCGGCCATCAGACCCAGGCGGCGCTGGCGGGCCGGCAGCGACCGGACGGCCATGGCGATGACGATGGCGTTGTCGCCGGCCAGCAGGATGTCGATGAGAACAATGGAAAAAGCGCCGAAGAGGAAGCCGAGGTTGAAGATTTCCATTGTCAATAACGAGCGCTCGGACACTGGCAGGATAGCAAGCCGTGAGAACCTTCCCCCGTTTCCGCCACTAGCGTCATAGACAATGCCGCGGCTGACGCTACTCTTGTTCTCTTGTTGTGGGTTGCTGCTGAGCGACCCGGTGTACACCGCCGCTTCTCTCGTAAATGCGGCGGATAATCAGGCGGGCTGGCTGGCGCCCAATGCGCTCGCCACGCTGTACGGAAAGCAGTTGGCGTACACGACTCGAACGCTGCTTGCCTCCGACTTGCATGGCGAGCAATTACCACCCATGCTGCCGGGAACCGGCGTAAGCATTCTCGTTCACGGGCTCACTGGCTATCCGATTTACGTTTCACCCACACAGGTGAACTTTCTCATTCCGGGCAATCTGCTGCCAGGTCCGGCGGACGTGCAACTGGTAGTCGACGGCATCGCCGGCCCGTTGATTTCGCTCACCTTGGGCGTGACTGCGCCTGCGCTCTTCGAATTGGATCCACAAACGGCGGTCGCGACCCGGCCGGATGGATCGGTGATCGAAGCGAGCGCGCCAATCGCGCCCGGAGAGTGGGCGATTCTGTACGCCAATGCGCTGGGTCCGATTGCGCCGCCGCTCGG
>DATFZA010000214.1:0-4589 GCA_035314765.1 Bryobacteraceae bacterium | reverse complement strand
GGCCCGCGGTCGCCTTTTTCGAGATAAAAGTTGCCGTGCCCGACGCTGGCGTTGCCGGTCAGGCCGCGGGCGGCGTTGCCGGTGGTTTTCAGGCCGAGTTTACGGGCCGTGTAGGAGTTTAACAGATAGCTGCGCAAGACGCCGCGTTCAATCACCACGGTGCGGCGCGAGGGCACGCCTTCATCGTCGAAAGGAGATGTGCCGAAGAGCCCGGGGATGGTGCCATCGTCGACGATGGTGACGTGATCGGCGGCCACTTTCTCGCCCAGTTTGCCCTCCAGAAACGACGCGTTGCGATAGACTGAATCGCCGTCGACAGCGTCAAACACGCTACCCAGCAGACTGCGCGCGGTCTGCGAATCGAAAATCACCGGAACCTTTTGGGTGGCGACTTTGCGGGAGCCGAGACGGCGAAGGGCGCGTTGGGCGGCCTTGCGGCCGATGGCGCCGGCCTTTTCCAGCCGGGAGAAGGCGCGCGCGGAGGAATACCAATAATCGCGCTCCATGGATTCGCCCTCGCGAGCCACGGGCATGGTGCTAAGTGAACAACTACTGGTGCGGTATTCGCCAATAAAGCCGAGGGAATTGGCAAAAACACGCTGGCCGGTATAGGCTCCGAAAGACGCTCCCTCCGAATTGACGATGCGCGGATCGGCGGCGAGAGACGCCTCTTCGGCGTCGAGCGCCTGCTGAATGCGGAAGTCCGTATCGAGCGCGCTGACGTCGGATTGGAATAATTCCAGGTGGCCATTCAGGCTGCCGAGTTGATCCGGATCGGGCAGACCGGCGAACTCGTCCTCGCCGGTGACGGCGGCGAGTTCCATGGCTTGCGACACCATCTTGCGAATGCCTTCGCCCGATAGATCGGAAGTGTACGCGGAGCCGGTATGGCGGCCGATCAGCACGCGGAGCCCGGCGCCGCGCGAACCGGCGTCTTTCAAAGTCTCCAGCGATCGCATGCGAACGGTTGCGGTGAATTCTTCGCCTTCCGCTAGAGTGCATTCGGCGCCCGTCGCGCCGGCCGCCATGGCTTGGCGGATGACGCTGGCCGCGAGTTCGGGATCGATCACGCCGCCGTGCCTCCCACGGTCATGCGATCCACTTTGATGGTAGGAATGCCCACGCCCACCGGCACGCTCTGGCCCTCTTTGCCGCAGATGCCCACGCCCTCATCCAGCTTCAAATCGTTACCGACCATGCTGACAAACTTAAGCGCTTCGGGCCCGTTGCCGATGAGCGTGGCCCCGCGCACCGGGCGCGTGATTTTGCCGTCTTCAATCAAGTAACTCTCGGAAGCGGAGAAGACGAAGTTGCCGCTGGTGATGTCGACCTGGCCGCCGGCGAAGCTGGCGCAATACAGCCCGCGCGGCACCGAGCGGACGATGTCGGCCGGATCGCTCTCGCCGGCGAGCATATAGGTGTTGGTCATGCGCGGCATGGGAATGTGCTGGTAGCTTTCGCGCCGGCCATTGCCGGTGACGCCGGTCTTGAGCAGGCGGCTGGAGAGCCGGTCGGAGAGATAGCCTTTCAGAACCCCGTTTTCAATGAGCACGTTTTTCTGGGTGGGAACGCCTTCATCGTCTACGTTCAAGGACCCGCGGCGATTCTGCATGGAGCCATCGTCGATCACGGTGCAGAGCGGGCTGGCCACTTGCTGGCCGATGCGGTTGCTGAATGCGGAAACGCCTTTGCGATTGAAATCCGCTTCGAGGCCATGGCCGACGGCCTCATGCAACAGGATTCCCGGCCAGCCCGGACCCAGCACGACGGTCATTTCGCCGGCAGGCGCGGGAGTCGCTTGCAATTGAACGATGGCCTGGCGCGCGGCTTCGTGGGCGAAATACTCGGGCGAATGTTCATTTTGAAAAAACTCCATGCCAACGCGGCCGCCGCCGCCATGAAACGCGCGCTGCGGAACACCGTTGCCTTCGCGGGCCAGCGCGGTGACGTTGAGGCGCGCCATGGGTTGGCGGTCGAAACTCAGCGTGCCGTCGCTGGTGGCGACCATGACGTGACGCAGGTTGTCGACGAAGCTAGCCTGCACCTGGAAGACTCTGGGGTCGTAGGCGCGGGCCGCTGCGTCGGCGCGCCGGACCAGAGCAACGCGCTCGGCCAGGCTGGTCTCAGTGGGAGCGGTGAGCACGGGATACAGGTTGCGCTTCTGAGATTCCTGAAAGCCGGCCTTCTCCACCTTGGCCGGGCCCTTGGCGATGCAGGCCGCTACTTTGGCCGCGTGGCGAATCTTTTCCGGGCTGAGGTCGTCGCTATAGGCATAGCCGGTGCGCTCGCCGGAGAGAACTCGAACGCCGACTCCCAGGGAGACGCCTTGGGTGGCGCTCTTGATAATGGATTCGTCAATGGCGATGCTGCTGGTGGCGAGATACTCGAAGTACAGGTCGGCATATTCGCCGCCTGCCGACATGGCTTCAGAGAGGTAAGATTGCAGGTCGCCCTCGGTCAGGCCGAATTTCTGGCCGAAAAAGGAGTCCGCGAGAGGCATGTCTTCAGACTAACATCGGGGGGAGAGCGGAGCATCGGCTCGACTCAATCGGGCCCAAGGGGCGGCCCCGAATCTCGCCGGGAAAGATGATGCTCCATTCCTTTCTTCGCGATGTAGAAATAAGTCTGAAAATTCTCCTCGATCGTGTCGAGCTGTGGCATGCCATGAAGCTCTGTATGGTGAGGAGACAAAGAAGACAATAAATACGCCTTAGCCAATCCTTGCTCAATCAGCCATCCCAGTGCGGCCACAACGTCCCGCCGGTCAATCGTCAAACCGTACGCGGCGCCTTCTTTGGCCGCGCCTTGGAGTATTATCTGATCTACATTCTCGTAGTCGTCGCAGATCTCGTTCAGGACGATCAGCCTGATTAGCTCAATGCGGTTCACGCTTCTATTCCAACATGCATAAGTGTTCCCGGCGGGTTTGGCCTTTGTCTTTCGGCGGCCCTGAATCCGCATTTTCTTGACAGTCGAACAGAAGTGTTCGAAACTAAGTGTGTGAGAGGGAGCGAATTTCTGCGTCGCGCCAAAGCCATTGCGCGGCGGAGGAATATCGGTTATTTGTGGGTGCCAGAGCGCGGTGTGGGTAGCCACGGAACTCTTTACATTGGCGACCAGTTCACCGTCGTTAAGGATCTGAAGAAGGAGCTTGGGCCCGGCCTTTTGGCCGCCATGTGCAAGCAACTCGGCATTCGCAAGGAGGATCTCTAATGTTCATTGCTACCTATCCGGCCAGCATTTTTCGCGAAGAGAATGGCAAAGGGTTTTTCGTCCGGTTCAGGGATCTTCCCGAGGCTCTGACGGGAGGCGACGATATGGAAGACTCCCTCGCACAGGCGGCGGACTGCCTGGCGGAAGCGCTCGCTGGGCGAATTCGTAGGGGCGATTCAATCCCTGCTCCGTCCAGGCTCAAGCGGGGCCAGCACTCGATCGGTGTTCCGTTGTACCTGGCGCCGAAACTCGCTCTCTATCTCGCGGTTCGCGAGCAAGGGCTGCGCAATACGGAGTTAGCTAAGCGCCTTGGGGTGAGTGAGACTGTCGTTCGGCGAATGCTTGATCCCAAGCACAACACAAAGCCAGCGAGAATCCAGGCGGCACTGAACGCGCTGGGAAAGAGAATCGTGGTGAGCTTCGAGGATGCGGCGTGACTCGCAGCCGAGCCACCCGGTCGTCTTCGTGACGACAAGCTGGCTTGGCATCTTTGATGGCTGCTCCCGATTGCGGGCACACCCCAACATGGGGCGCCTCAAGCAGCCGCATTGCTGGACGCGGGGAGCTGGTATTCCCACCGCTCCCCTATATTGTGGTTTGTCAGATCGAGGAACTTGCAGTCGAAATTTCGCTCGCATCTTTCACGGTGAGCAAGACTGCCCATGCGGACTCAAGGATTTCATCCTTGCTAGTGTAAGGATGGAGGTCACGTGGCGAAAGTCACATCCAAGTACCAAGTCACCGTTCCTAAGCTAATCTCGCAAAGGTTCGGTATTCATCCCGGCGACGAAATCGATTGGGTCGCGGCGGGCGATGTGATTCGAGTGGTTCCCACAGGGAAACCAGTAACGCCCGAGGACAGGGATTCAAAGCTGCGTTTGTTCGACCAAGCGACCAGACGCCATCTTCGGCGCCGGGCGAGGCCAAAGGCGAAACAACCGGACGACAGAGGCTGGACGAGAGAGGATCTTTACAGGCGTGGCGGCTCTCGTTGACACCAACGTTCTGGTCTATCGGTTTGACGATGGAACGCTGGGTTGGTGGGACGAACTTACGGCTCTCGTTGACACCAACGTTCTGGTCTATCGGTTTGACAGCCGCTTTCCCGACAAGCAGAGGACTGCAACCGGGATCCTGAGGCGCGGCATTGTCGAAGCTTCCGTGCGTCTGCCTCACCAAAGCTATTCTTGAGTTTGTTGCCGCTGTGACGCGCCCCATTCGCGGCCACGTCATCCTCAAGCAAAGCGACGCTCTGCGAGAGGCTGAGGAATTTCTGAAGCAGTTTTCGGTGCTCTATCCAAACGAAGCGATTCTGCGCAATGCGATTCGCGGATGTGCAGCCTATCAATTGAATTGGTTTGACGCGCAGATCTGGT
>DATFZA010000213.1:0-5157 GCA_035314765.1 Bryobacteraceae bacterium | reverse complement strand
GAAGGATTCCTGGTCGTATACGGGAAACACAGGTGTATGGGCGCAGATTTCGGTGGACGAGCAACTCGGTTTGGTCTATCTGCCGGTGGAATTGCCGACCGGCGACTATTACGGCGGTCACCGGCCAGGCGCGAATTTGTTCAGCGAGAGCCTGGTCGCCGTGGACCTGCTCACCGGCAAGCGCAAGTGGCATTATCAGCTGGTTCATCACGGCATGTGGGACATGGATATCCCGTGCGCCCCGATTCTCGCCGATATTACCGTGGACGGCCGTCCGGTGAAGGCAGTCGCACAGCCGACCAAACAAGCTTCTCTCTATGTGTTTGACCGGGTCACTGGAAAACCGGTCTGGCCGATAGAAGAGCGCCCCGCGCCCAAAGGGGATGTGCCGGGCGAATGGTATTCGCCCACGCAGCCGTATCCGTCCAAGCCGCCCGCCTACGATCGCCAGGGGGTTTCGATTGACGATCTGATCGACTTTACTCCGGAATTGCGCGCGGAGGCTGAGAAAATCGTCGCCAAGTACAAAATCGGCCCCATCTTCACGCCGCCGGTGGTGAGCAAAGCGGAAGGCCCATTGGCCACGCTGGTATTGCCGTCGGTTCTCGGCGGCACCAATTGGCCAGGCGGTTCGTTTGATCCGGAAACGCACCGGTTGTACGTCTTTTCGCAAACTAATATTTCGCCGCTGGGCCTGCTTCCGCCTCCCAGCGGGGCGGTTTCGGACATGGATTATGTCGAGGGGAGAGCCGGAACAGGCGTGAGGCGAACGGGAGGGGCAGGTTCGGTGCAGGGCGGCTCTCCGCAGGCCGAAAGCGGAACATCTCTAACCGTGCAGCGCCTGCCGCTGGCGAAGCCGCCATACGGGCGGATTTCGGCCATCGATCTAGATAAGGGCGAGATCGTGTGGCAGATTGCTCATGGCGAGACGCCGGACAACATCCGCAACCATCCGGCGCTCAAGGGGCTGAATATTGCCCGGACTGGGCGTGCGGGGATTATCGGAACGCTGGTGACAAAAACGCTAGTGATCGCCGGCGAGGCCGGTTTCGCGACCACACCGAGCGGCCAACGGGGCGCGATGTTGCGGGCCTACGACAAAGCTACCGGAAAGGAAGTTGGGGCGGTTTACATGCCGGCGCCCCAGAGCGGCTCCCCCATGACATATATGGTGGACGGGCAGCAATACATCGCCGTCGCGGTGAGCGGCGGGAACTATTCCGGAGAACTTCTGGTGTTCAAGCTTGGGAATTGACCTGTGGGGTAGGTTATTAATCAGGTTATTAACCTCCGACCGATTATTAATCGGCCCCTGGAGTTTCTACATCTCCGAAATTATGTCTAGCCTTTTGTCTAGCCCCGAACGTCAGTGAGGGGACCGAGCGCCATCCCTTCACTTACGTTCGGGGTTAGACGGGTTGACGGAGGCCTTGCTTGATCAAGCCATATGCCTCATCGAGCAATTCCACTACATGAACTACCCGTTGATGCGCGGCGCGGTTCCGTACTCCGGCCTGCAATTGAAGTAAGCAGCCGGGATTGGCGGTGGCGATTACAGTAGCGCCCGTGGATTGGATGCTGGCCATTTTCTTGTCCAGTAGCGCCAAAGACATTTCCGTGTGCAGCACATTGTAGATACCGGCGCTGCCGCAGCAAAGATCGGAGCCGGACATCTCGACCAACTGCAGGCCCGGGATCGCTTGCAGCAGCTTTCTGGGGGCCAGCCGTACTTTCTGTCCGTGGGCCAAGTGGCAGGAGTCCTGATACGTTACGGTGAGCGGAAGCGAATTGCCGATAGGCGCGAGTTCGATGGAGCCCAGAAATTCGGTGACGTCTTTCACCAAGGATGAGAAACGGGCGGCGCGCGGGTCGTGTTCGAGCAGGTCGGCGTATTCCTTCAGCGTGCTCCCGCAACCGGCGGCGTTAGTGACGATGGCATCGAAGCCGCCATCCACTAAAGCGTCGATATTCCGCCGGGCGAGTTTGCGAGCTTCGTCGCGCAGGCCGGCATGTACATGCAGGGCGCCGCAGCAGCCTTGGGCTTCCGGGATCGAAACTTCACAGCCGTTTTTGCACAATACGCGCACCGTCGCTTCGTTGAGCCGCGCGAAACTGAGATTGGCGATGCAGCCACCGAGAAAGGCCACACGATAGCGCCGGGGACCTTCCGCCGCCAATACCCTGCCATAGAAGCGATAGAAAAAGGGCGGCTCTACTTTTGGGGATAGCGCTTCTACCTCGAGCAGACGGCCTGGCAGTAGTCTCAGGGTCCGTACGGCTTTCTGCAGTCCGCTCACCTGATACAGATACAACAGGGCACCGGCGAATTGCAGCCAAAAACGCGATGGCAGGATTCTCCGAAATACCAGGTCGCGGAGCAGACGCGTGGTCCAGGGGCGCTTGATGGAGCCTTCGATCTCGGCTCGGGCAGCTTCCACCAGACGCCCATATTGCACGCCCGAAGGACAAGCTGTTTCGCAACCGCGGCAGGCCAGGCAGAGATCGATATGCTCCACGTAGGACTCGGTGATGGGCGCGCCGTTGGCCACTTGCACCATCTGAAAAATGCGGCCGCGCGGAGAATCCATCTCCAGGCGCAGCTCCCGATAGGTCGGGCACGCATTCAGACACAGCCCGCAATGAACGCAACGGTCGAGATCGGCCTGCTGAGGTTTATCAAGGTGCTGGGGTTTATCAGATACGGCCATACAGCCTTCCAGGATTCAGGAGGCGGCCCGGATCAAAGAGTAGCTTGACTCGTTCCATGATCGCAAAGTCTGTTCCCACCGTGGGCCAGAGCGGTCCGCGTTGGCGGAGTGGGGAAGGCGCGAACTCGATCACACCTTTGCCCAGGGCTTTTTCGGGATCGGAAAAGAATCCGTAGCAAACTCCCGAACCGGCGCGGGCCAGCGCAGGGACGGGCAGCGACTCTAATACCGGCCCGACTTCGGATAGAGTGCCAGAGCAACGCACCACGGCGGTGTCCGGATGAGCCTTGAGATAATCCGCGGTGAACTCGCGCAACCGGTCCCAGAGATCCCGTTCATCGCTTCCTTCGAGAGAATCAAAGCCGGACAACTCCCGCGAATAGCGATCCAACACCTGCGCGCTGCCGCCGGCCTGTACATACAGTTCGCAGCGATCTTGCAGTTTGAGGATATCGACGGCCGCCGGTTGAAGAGTGGAGCGCAGGATTCGGTCGCGTTCGGCGATAGCTTCAGAAACGGATGGAAACTGCTTCGCGAAGCTGCGCGTCGCCGCCGGTTGGGGAAAGACCTTGAAGTTGACCGTGGCGATCGCGGCCAGCGTACCGAACGATCCGATCAGTAACTTCCCCATATCGAGACCCGCGACGTTCTTCACCACCATGCCGCCGGTGCGGACCAGCTTGCCTTCTAGCGTGGCAAAGGTCATGCCGATCACCATATCGCGCGCGGTGCCGTAGAGCCTGCGCCGGGGGCCGTTGCTGTTGGCCGCGAGGACGCCACCGACCGTGGCGGTTGCTGCGAAACCGGGGTCCAGGGGAAGCATTTGCTTGTGCTCGGCCAAAATTCGCGTGAGTTCCGCAAACGGCATCCCGGCTTCCACGCTGATAGTGAGATCCTTAGGTTCGTATTGCAGAAGCCGGGTCAGTTTGGCGGTGCAGATGGTGACCCCAGCGCCAGGCAACGAACCGCCCATTCGGTCTTTGGTGCCGTTTCCGCTTAGCGTGATGGTGCGCTTGTCACTGGCTGCGGTTGCTAGAGCAACTGCCAACTCCTCGGGGCTGGCGGGAGCGATGACCATGTGCTGCAAGGTTCATCGTAGCGCGCATCGCTCCCTGCAAGGGCTCCCTGCCAATCGGCGGTCAGGGCCGGTCATGAAGCAACCAATTCAACCGCTCCCTGACGTCATCGACTCGGAAGGCGTGACCGAGCCACCACCGTGAGGGAGCGGTCATGGACTCGAAAGGCGTGACCGGGCCGCCACCGTCAGGGAGCGGTCATCGACTCGGAAGGCGTGACCGGCCGGGCCGCCACCGTCAGGGAGCGGTCATCGACTCGGAGGCGTGACCGGGCCGCGACCGTGAGGGAGAGGTCATCGACTAATGGCACGGTTGTTTCATGACCGGTCCCTAGAACTGGAAGCGGCCAGCGAATTGGAACGCGCGTGGTCCGCCGGAACCGAAGGTTGAACTCACGCGTTGCGTTGGTTGTCCGAAAGCGGGGTTGAGCAGATTGAAGTTGTCTCCGGTCAGATTACCGAAGTTAAAGATATTGAACCCTTCGGCGATGATCCGGAATTCATACTTCTCGCGGATCTTGAAACTCTTGGTGAGCCGGATATCTTGTGACGTGAAATCGTGGCCAAGGTTGAAATGCGAAGGCAGGGCGATGGCCGGATACACGTTACCGTAGGGATCCTTGGTGCCCGCAATCTTGGAATTGTAAGACGTTACGAGATTCCGCAGTCCGCTCTGCGTGAGCCAGCCGTTATATTGTTCGCCGGGAAGTGGGGCATAAGGCCCGGAGGCAGGCCCATCTGTCCGGCCGAAATTCGTGCCGGTGGGATCTGCGCCGGCGATGTAGGGCTCTACCGGCTGGGGACTAGTCAGCGCAGAAAGAAGCGAGAACTGGATGCCCCACTTCAAATCCACGATGCCGGAGATATTGAGCACGTGTTTCGGCTGGTCGGGGCCATAAGACGCGAAATAGTTGTTGAGATTCAGCCCGATGTCGTTGATGGATTTGCTGTCCTGGTAAGCGTACGATCCCGTGAATTGATACCGATGAGCAAATCGCTTGTCCACTTTGAGCAGGAAGGCCCGGTAGCTGGAGGTTGCGCCCGGCCACCAGAAATTGATGGGCCCGTTGGAGCATTGCGATCGGGGTGCTGTTGAAACTATGACGCAGAGCGCGGAAAGTGGTTATTGTTAATTAGATAAGAACAACAAAACTCAGGAAATTCCGACAAAAGGAGAGGGGCGGGTTATGGCCCGGCAGGACCTGGAGCCGGCAAAAAAGCCGCTGAGTAACGCGGCGACTTGAAAGACTTGGGAATCCGGGAATGACCGGCAAAGGGTGTAGCATGGACCGAACCTCGTTAAGATGACAGTACCAACAAACCAGTGGTGTTTGTCAACAGGAAATCACTACTTCCACGAAAGAAACGGTGCGG
>DATFZA010000212.1:0-3869 GCA_035314765.1 Bryobacteraceae bacterium | reverse complement strand
ATGGCTGTCCACCCTCCATCGACGAAGAGCACGGTTCCGGTGATGAAGCTGCTGGCGTCAGACGCGAGAAACACGATGGGCCAGGCGATCTCTTCGGGCTTGCCCCAGCGCTTTAGGGCGGAACGATTCGCGTAGGCGGCGTACCACTCGGGATGGCTCTTGATCGGCGCGGTCAGCGGAGTATCGACGACTCCCGGCGCGATCGCGTTGACGCGGATATTGCGAGCGGCGAGTTCGACCGCGAACCCGCGGGCGAGTTGCACCAGCCCAGCCTTGGTCGCGGCGTAAATGCCCTGGCCGGGCTCGACCGTCACGGACCGGATGGAGGAAGTCAAGATGATGCTTCCGCCGGGATTCATGATTCTTGCGGCGGCTTGCGTGACGCGAAAAGTTGCTTTGAGATTAAGGTCGACCACGCGGTCCAACTCTTCCTCAGAATATTCGAGGAGCCTTTTTCGGACGTTGATGGCTGGCGTGACGACCAGAATATCGAGTTGCTGGACGGCCGCGACCGCGTCGTCCACGCGCTGCTTGCTACGGATATCGAGTTCGATCGCGGATGCCGAATCGCCAATGAGCTTGGCGGTAGCGAGACTTCCGTCGAGGTTGACATCGGCGCAGATGACGGCTGCGCCTTGTTGAGCAAGAGCCTGTGCCGCCGCCTGGCCAATGCCGGATGCGGCGCCGATGACGAGCGCGACCTTATGGTCGAGGCGGAAAGGAGAACGTGGGTTGTGCGTACTCAGGAGTAGCAGTGTAACAGAATTAAAACGCTTCCGGCGAGGCGCACCAGAAAGACTCCCCCAAGTCTAGCTGATGCGTCCCGCCGGAAGCGCCAAGGAGTAGGTCCATTTATGCGAACCGAAACGTCCGATCAACCGGCATCGAAACCGTTGCCAGCGGACCGGATTAGTTGTTTCGAGAATAGCAGCCGGGAGCAAGGAATCTGGCGTTTGGAGCGGAAGGGCAGTGCGTGGGAGGGTCTGTATGATGTTGTAATCGATTCGGTTAGGGGATTCTCAAAGATATTTTGGCGGGCCGTGACTGAACCTTTCCGGCTTCGCGACACCGACCTGCTCGACCGCGACGAGGCGGGCCGCCGGGCGGCTGCGGAGTTTGCGAAAACGAAAGCTGGATTGGCTTCGTTCTTGCAAAGACGTGCCTTGGTTCTAATCTTCAGCAGCCTCGGGACCGAGGTTCTCAACGTTGCCGAATCCTTCGGCATCTTTGTTCGCCGGGCGATGCACCGCCGACCCACGACCTGAGGGAGAATCGGACCAATGCCTTCCATTCAAGCCGTACCGATACTGGGTGACTGATGCCGGACAATCGACCGTCCGACGCGTCGGGATTTGCCGAATACGACACTCTGCTGTTGGAAGTGTCCCAGATGCTGGAACACGCCCGACAATCGGCAGGGCGGGCGTTGAATGCCGTCATGACCGCAACGTACTGGCAGGTCGGTCGGCGCATCGTCGAGCAGGAACAACAAGGTTTGGATCGAGCCTCGTACGGCGAAGAACTCGTGGCCAGGCTGGCAAAGGACTTGACCACGCGATTTGGCCGCGGGTTCTCTCGGACGAATGTGTTTCAGATGCGGCAGTTCTTTCTTGCGTACCGGGAAAAAATCCAGACGCTGTCTGGACTTTCACGGGCGGAATCGATTATCCAGACACCGTCTGAACTTTTCGCCACTCCGACGTTCCCACTCTCATGGTCCCACTACGTTCGGCTGCTGACCGTACCCGCGGAGCAATCTCGGCGCTATTACGAACGCGAATCGCTACGTGGTGGATGGTCCGTCCGCGAACTTGACCGGCAGATCGCAAGTCGAGCGTATGAACGTCTCCGTGGAAAGAGAACATCATCGATCTCCAAGGTGGACCGGCGTGCTGCAGACGACGAGATCCGCGATCCATTCGTGCTCGAATTTCTGAACCTGAAAGATGAGTACTCGGAATCAGACCTGGAAAACGCGCTAATAACCGAGCTCGAGAGATTCCTTCTGGAGTTGGGCAACGATTTCACGTTTGTTGCGCGCCAAAGGCGGCTCGGCATCGGCACAGAATGGTACCGGGTTGACCTGCTGCTCTTTCACCGGCGACTGCGCTGCCTGGTTATTATCGACCTAAAGATCGGCAAGTTCACTCACGCCGATGCCGGACAAATGAATCTCTATCTGAACTATGCTCGCGAACATTGGACTTTGCCCGATGAGAACCCGCCTGTCGGCCTCATTCTTTGTTCCGAACAAGACAGCGCCGTCGCGCATTACGCTCTCGAAGGCCTGCGGAATACGGTGCTGGCGCGAGAGTATCAGCTTACCCTTCCCGACGAAAGGCGTCTCGCAAAGCAAATCGAAAAGACTCGCCACCGCCTCCTTGAGCCCTAAGAGGCTGCCGGGCCTCCGGAACGGGGGAAATCCGGTTGGGGCGCCTCGCCGATTGTCGCACGTGTGGAAGGTATCCTCCCGGGAAATCCGGGTCCCGCAGATTTCTTTACCCAAGGCTACGAAGCCCTTCGTGCGCCGTACACACCGATGAAATGGATGGAACGGATGTTTGTCGAGATAATCGCTGGCAAGCCTCCCTCCCTTGTGGACTTGCCCACAGGCACGGGTAAAACGGAATTGGTTATTATTTGGCTGCTCGCGCTGGCCTGGTATGGACGGGACGAGGCCGAACACACGCCAGTGCCACGGCGGCTCGTCTGGGTCGTCAACCGTCGCGTCCTTGTCCAGCAGGTGTTTCGTATCGCCGACGATTTGCGCGCGAAACTGGTTTCGAATGAATCGGCCGAACTGAAAGCCGTTCGGGATGATTTGCGAAAAGTGAGTGGTGAAGCAAATGAATTTTTCCGCGTCGTAGAATTGCGCCGCCAGATCGTCCAAGACCGCGATTGGGCCATTCGCCCTGCGCTGCCGCAGCTTATTATTGGCACGGTAGATCAGATTGGAAGCCGGCGCCGCTTCATGGTTTTCGCCATGAATGGGAATCGCTTCGCCGACTTGCCGACACGGGCGTGACAACGCCTTCCAACATTCCGCCGGAAGCGTATTCACTGTGGCGCGACCTGTTCTTTCACCTTGTTGGCGTGCATCATGGGCATCTTCGACCGTCGATCGTTGAATCCGGCCTTACGCCTGGCATCGAATCTGCCAAACAAAACCCGCTGCGCCTTGAAGCCGCCGAGCGGTTCGTTCGGCTACAGCGCCTGCTTGGCCGTTG
This sequence comes from Bryobacteraceae bacterium, assembly GCA_035314765.1. Taxonomy (GTDB): domain Bacteria; phylum Acidobacteriota; class Terriglobia; order Bryobacterales; family Bryobacteraceae; genus DATFZA01. Next base: position 642 of record DATFZA010000212.1, on the reverse strand, counting down.
GCGGCTCGCTTATCTGGAGGCGTTGTTGAAAACGGCCGACGCTGAAGCCAGCCGCTTCTTGCCCGAAGAGGATGATGATGAAGCCTGACACTCTATTGTTGCTCGACTTGGACCAGCGAAACCTCGCTCATTTCCTTTCGGCACTGGCACTGGCCGCACTAGCTGAGCGGATCGAAGGGGAGGGCTGGCACTCTCGGCTGTGCTGGTGGGAAGACAACGAGCACTTCGCTATTCACACCGAGCACCCGGCGGAACATCTCCAGTCACTTCTTTACTCCAAAGCATACGAGTTTTTAGAGGCGCTCAAATGGGTTTCGGGCCTCGGCGGGGTCGCGCAAGGACTTTTGATCAGCGGGAGCGAGGTCGGATTAAACCCATTCACTTACCTCGGCGGCGATTCAAGCCGTCCGCCGCTGCGCGCGTTCAGCGCCAAAGTAGTCCCGGCGAAGGTATTGCCCGAGCAAATCAAACAGCTGCAGGCTCCCACAAGCGCCTTATGGCTGGACCACCTTGGACGAGGCGTCAGCAGTTGGGGCTTCGACTGAGCGTGGATTTAGTAACGCTCTAGGCGCTGGCCTCGGCGGTGTCTTCGCGGAGCGTATAGAACGCCTGGCTCTCATTTCGCTAACCGACATAGCAAGC